>JABDKS010000343.1 GCA_013002105.1 Pirellulaceae bacterium
TCAATGAGGTGCGAACGACTTTGGTTGGATCGACGATACCGGCGTCGACCAGGTCGCAATACTTTTCGGCGTTGGCGTCGTAGCCATCGGTTTTGCCCTTCATTTGCAAAACGCGATTGACGACAACGGCTCCGTCCAATCCGGCGTTGTTGGCGATAGCACGCAGCGGTTGATCCAGGCAGCTACGAATGATTCGAATACCCAATTGCTCATCGCCTTCGGCAGCCTTCTCCAACTTCTCTACTGCTGCACGACAACGCAGCAGGGCGGTTCCGCCACCAGGCACGATGCCCTCTTCCAAAGCCGCTTGTGTTGCTGCACGAGCGTCATCGATCAGTGCTTTACGCTCCTTCATTTCCGTTTCCGTCGCGGCACCGACATTGATTTGTGCAACGCCGCCGGCCAGTTTGGCCAATCGTTCCTGCAGTTTTTCCTTGTCGTAATCGCTATCGGTCGCATCGATTTCGCGTCGGATTTGTTCGACACGCCCTTCGATGTCGGCTTTCTTGCCGGCACCGCCGACCATTGTGGTCGCTTCGCTGGTGATGCGAATTTTTTTGGCCCGCCCGAGGTCGGTCAATTTGACGCTTTCCAGATCGATGCCCAAGTCTTTGAAAATCGCTTTGCCGCCGGTCAAGACAGCGATGTCACCCAGAATTGCCTTGCGTCGATCGCCATAGCCGGGAGCCTTGACGGCACAAGCCGACAGGATGCCTCGCATCTTGTTAACAACCAACGTTGCCAGAGCTTCGCCCTCGATATCTTCAGCGATAATCAGCAACGGTTTTTTCGCCTTGCTGACCGCTTCCAACAACGGGATCATTTTTTTGTTGTTGCTGATCTTTTCTTCAAACAGCAACACGTAGCAATCTTCCAGTTCCACGCTCACATCGTCTTGATTGGTGACGAAGTGGGGCGAGAGAAAACCGCGGTCAAACTGCATTCCTTCGACGACGTCGACCGTCGTTTCGTTCGAGCGGCCTTCTTCGACCGTGATCACGCCGTTCTTGCCGACCTTGGTGAAGGCGTTTGCCAGAACTTCGCCGATCGTGGGATCGTTGTTGCCGGCGATCGTGGCGACCTGCTTGATGTCGCTCTTGCTCTTTTCGTTGATCGGATTGGAGAGCTTTTGAATTTGAGTGACCGCGGTGTCGACGGCTTTGTTGATGCCGCGCGACAGTGCCATAGGATCGGCACCCATGGCGACCATTTTCAGACCTTCGCGGAAAATGGCTTCGGCCAAGACCGTTGCGGTCGTGGTTCCGTCGCCGGCGACGTCATTGGTCTTGCTGGCAGCTTCTTTCACTAGCTGGGCACCCAGGTTCTCGAAGGCATCATCCAATTCGATGTCCTCAGCAACAGTCACACCATCTTTGGTGACCTTGGGTGAACCCCAACCTTTGTCCAGCACGGCGTTGCGGCCGCGAGGCCCCAGCGTGCTGCGGACGGCTCGGGCCAACTTGCTGACGCCGGCCAACAATGGCCCGCGTGCATCGTCGTCGAAAACGATTTGCTTTGCCACGACGTTTCTCTCCTGTGGTTCGTCAGTGAGTTCTGCCTGCGGGTGTCAGCATCGCGGTGCGATACACAACAGGGCCGCAGAGGAGAACTGTGAACAGTAAATAGGTACAGTAAATGGGAACAGTAAAACAGTATTGGGTACCGGGACGGCCGGATCGCTTGCACCCCGTGCTGGGGAATCGATCAGGTAGAGGCCACGCCGGTTGGTCGTATTGCCAGTGCACCGGTGGCAGGGCCAGCGATGAAGTTCCTCCCTTAAGCAACCTTTGTGCCAACCACCTGCGTGGGCAGCACGGTTTGTCCGCAAGTCGCTGAAGTCAAAGGATTTAGTGGCCGTCGATCCCTGAGAGCCGAACGCGAAATGGTATCGGCAATGTCACGATGGCAGAAGGGGCCAGGAGGAGACTTTTTGTGGAAAGCCACCTGGGCAGCATTCAAGCGAGCAAATTCGACCCCGGCGCCAGCTCGAAACTCTCGTTAGACCAGCACCTGTCCTGGCATCCATCCTCCGTGAGCCAGGATCTGGTCCTGCCGGCTTCTCATTCTCTGGCCCGATCATGACCGCCACTAGAAATCTTAGCCTACACCGAACGTATCCGTCTTTGACGCTTGGCAACCGTCGTTGGTAGCGAGCGGTTTACAATGTTTGCCCCAGTCGACTCGGGCAAGCGTCCATCGACGGTTCTGGCAATTCCGGTTCCATCCTGCCCTGTGATGACTCTCTGCGAAGGCACACAGCTATGAATTCCGACTTCCTGGCGATTCACCGTCTCGTGACCCG
>JABDKS010000280.1 GCA_013002105.1 Pirellulaceae bacterium
CGAGTCCTATAATGTTCGATTTGCAGTGGATTCGTCGTACGTACCACGTCTGTCGCATTGACGCTTGGGTGGAATGATTGATTGGGGTTAGATTGGTCGTTTAGTGATGAACGTTGTGGTGCGGAGGCGCCACATTTTGCGACGTAAGGGTGTTGAATTCGGCATTGTAGGAACCGAACCGTTTCGCAAGCTCCTCCACATCGCCGGCGAGTTCTTCGCCACTGAAATCGGCATCGTCTGCCGAGCTGGTCAAATCGAGGGTTTGGTCGACGCCTCGACGCAGTCTTTGTCGCAATTGGGTCAATCGTTGACGGATATCATCGGTTGCGGTATCGACAACAGCGTCTTCCGTGCGGAATAAATCTCGCAGCAACGATCGCACGCGTCCCAACGCATCCTCGAGCATCAAGGGGGCGTGGTACGAACCGTGCGGCCGTCGAGGTGCATCATCCAATTCGTCAGCCATCTTCATGGCTTCGTTCAGATTACGTTTGATCGATTCGACCAGCCTCTCGCGTTGTTCGGGGATCATAGGATTTCCATTTCGCAAACGGGTGTTGTGGGTCAGCGTGGCGGCAATTTTAGCCGCCGATATTTTGCCGAACTAATTGAGCGATCGTCTTTCCCGAAGTGACCTCGCCGACCACCGTCGTGCTTGGAAAAAAGATCTTGGGAACGGTGCCCGCTCCTGCTTCTTTATAAAGCGCAACGTGCCTGGCGATGTACAGTGCAGCATTCGGTTTGGCCATTTCGGCGTTGAATTCATCGATTCCGACCAAACCAGCAGCGTACGTCCGGGCGTCGTGGGCGGACCGCTGTTGTTGGAACAGCCAGTCGTGCATGGTTGTGAATTTGGATCGATCGATCAGCCAGACGGCGATGGCGACTCGGGCAATTTCACAGGCTTCGGCACGCTCGGGACTGTTGTTTTGTGCGGCATCATTGCAGGCTTTGCTGAGCGGAACCGGTAGCGTGACGACCGCCAAATCGCCCCCCAGTTGGTTCGACGCGTCACGCAACGCCGCGTGTGTGTTGCGGCAATGAGAACAGGTGTAATCGAACATTTCGACGACCATGTATTTCGCTTGGACGTTTCCCCAAACCGGCCAACGCGACGCATCTAGCTTGCGTTGTCCACCTAAGACAGGGACCAATCGCGACGTGGTCGCTTTGGCTTGGTTGGCAGCGGACGTTGACGCGTCAGTGGTGCTGGAAGCGTCAGTGGTGCTGGAAGCGTCAGGCGATCGATCCGCACCGCTATCGTTTGCCACGGTCTGAGGATCAACCAAGACGCCCATCATCGTGAACCGCGATGCTACAACCAATGCCAACGTTGTCGCGACTTGGTCGTCCCATAAATCGAATGTATGACGGGGCGCTGCCGAGTCGAATAATACGTTCGGTGCTTCGAATAACTCCTCGGCCGGTGCCGGAGAACTGTTGTCTGCTGGCGCCGGCCCACTGACGCCTGCCGGTGCCGGCGGATAAGTTTGAATCTCAAACGCGTCGGCTTTGGGGGTCAAAAGCTGCGCGGTCACCAAACCGGTCACGGCCAGGGCCGACAACGCGGCCGCCTGCCAAAGCCGCGCGTGTATTTTTCTACTTTGCCAAATCATCAACGTCGCAATCAGGATGCCACAGGCGTGCGCTGCCAAACAGTAGGGACAGAGTTTGCCGATCGTGAGGACCTGAAGCGTAAGAAACCACGCGGCCGCCAACGCAGCCGCAATTGACATGAACATCAGCGCGTAAAAGGACCCGTCCTGCCACGTCGGTCGCGACGAGCGGTTCACGATGAGACTTGCAAGGATGGTTAGATACAGCGCGCAGGCCGGAACTCCAACAGGGACACCGAGCACCTTGGACCAATGACTCGTTAGCACGTGCCCACAATCAAAGGTTCCCCCGTCACATCCGACCACGGCGCTGCTCGTCAAACCCGCCCAAGCGAGATAGCAACTCAGGGCAAATGCGGTCAGCGCTAGCCCGCCAACCACCGTCGCAACCCGTGTTGGTAAGGAGCCGCTGGGTCGGGGATGATCGCGATCAGCTGGGCGTGGTGACTGCAAGTTAGCCGGCAATTGATCCGCGGCGATCGCGACAGACCGTGGGCGATCAACCTGTTCGGGGAGCGATTGAAAGCGTAGGTTGCGATAAGGTGCGTTGTAGGTGGTCATCATTGGGGGTACGACTTGTGGGGCATGGCATTGCGGATTCAAACCGCATCAGCACCGTGTTGGATTCGTCCTGACCACTGGGTCAAGAGTCGTTCAGCGAAGCAGCCCAACGGGGGCATTGGCATCACTCCCATCACGGATCGATGGAGCAATAACTGATTGCACGTTTTGTACCAGTCGCGCGGGCAGTCCCAAATGCAGAGTGCCAACCCAGGGAGCGATATCCAACGCTGCCCTCTTCGGGATCCAAATCGCCGTCTGCTGCTGGCGTGGAACGCCGGTCGTAACGCCGGCAGGCAGCAAGTTAAAAAATTCCGCTTGCCCGATCCGAGACTGGCCGTCGGTCGACAATATTTCTTTCAGCAGGAAAAGATTTTGCCAGATCAGTAGCTGAGCGGCTCGCCGTGCAGCCAAGCCTTTGTCATTTCTCTAACTTGTTCGTACGCGTATGCCTCATGGTACTTTTGCTCCAAAGCGACGACCTCCGCGATGATTCTCGCGGCGGCCTCGAACTGCCCGCTTTGGGCGGCTTCCAGGGCCAAATCGGCCAGTTCGGCCGCTCGTAGCGAGTCTCTTTCGACGGCCGCCAGCCATTGGGCGGCCTCACGCCAGCACTCCGATTCCTGGCCACGCGTGGCTTTTGCGGCTAGTTCCGCCTGTCGGCTTCGTAATCCGTGCAGGTCGATTCGGTGAGGACCAAACTCGGTATGCCAGTCACAGCCTTGCCAGGCCGCTTTGGCTTGTTGAATTGCGTCACGTAATTGGTCGGTAAGAACCATGGCACCCTCGAAACGGACAAACCACCCGCTGATGTGGTGTCATCAGCTAGCGTAGACTGTTAGCTTTGGCAAACGCCGTGCCAGTGTTAGAAAGAACCCAGCACCGTGCTCCGTTGGATCCGCCGTCACGCTTTCCTGATCGCGCTCTGCGTTGCAGTGTTTGCGATTGTCGGCTCTTGTATCGTGAACGCCCGGGCTTTGGTCGAACTCCCCCGAACTCATGTTCGGATCATTGCGACCGAACAGCAGGTTGCCCGACTGGCGAATCTCCGGTCGGCCCTTGCGGTGGCGAACGCCAGCTTGCGATCTCTGTCGCTCGGGGGTGACGCTGAAGACGCGAAAACGTTTACGGAGTCGGTACTCCGGTCGGCGCAATTGTTGGACGTGATTCGAGCTTCGGACACGCAGAATCAGCATCGCGAGATATCGATCGCGTGCCAACAACATGTACAGAAATTGGGGGCGGTCGCGATCGAACCCGACTCGGTCGATGCTGCTGCGACCACAAAGTTGCGGCAGGGCACTCAGCAATTGTTTTCGCGAATCGACGCTTATATTTTCAGGCAGCACGATGCGATGGCGGAACTGCGAAGATCGGCTGATCGAGAACGCCGCGAAGCATTGGGAAGCCTGTATGTTGGACACGCCCTGATGCTGTCGGTTCTCGGTTTGCTGTATTGGGCACGAAAGGTCGAACGACATCGTCGCGAAACCGCCGATGTAAAAATGTTAGAAGCCGATGAGCGTTTTGCATTGATCGTTCGCGGATCTGCAGATGGTCTGGTGCTGACGGACGAAGCCGGTTGCATTCAGATGGTCAACCCGGCGTTCTGCGAGATGCTTCACACGGATGCAGATCAGATCAACGGGCAGCCGTTGGGATCGGTTTTTGCCACCACGGTCGTTGATGAATGGTTGTCGGATCGATCGAAGGTTACCGGGGGCGATCGGCCTGCGTCACGTACCGTCATTGCAACTCGCAACGACGGTTGTCAGTTCTTGGCTGAATTGACGATCATGCCTCGCACGATTCGTCACCAAGAGTTTCTTGCCGTTTCGGTTCGCGATGTCAGCGAGCGGGAAGACTCTCGGGTGCGACTGAAGCAACACGAAGCGTTGCTGCGTGAGATTCCCGAACCGTTACAGATTTTGGACGCGTCGGGACGAATTGTTTATTGGAATTTGGGCGCTCAGCGATTGTTTGGCTTCGAGGCGTCCGAGGCCATCGGTCACACATCCAACGATTTGTTGCAAATTGTCGTTCCGGTGGGCGACGAAGCGAATATTCACAGCAGGGAATATTCTGAATCAGAACGCTGGATCGGCGAACTGCACGCATCGACCAAGGCGGGAAAGCCATTGCGAATCGAACGCCGACGAACTCGTATCCAAGCGGCCGACGAAATCATCGGTGAAGTGGTCTTCGATCTCGATTTGGGAGAACGCAAGCGGATACAACAGGTCGAACGACGACGTCAACGTTTGGAATCACTGGGGACGTTGGCCAGCGGGATCGCGCACGACCTGAACAATCTGTTGACGCCGATTTTGATGAGCACGCGGATGCTCCAGCGGGAGAACGCCAAAATTGACCGAGACGCGCTGCTGGAGACGATTGCCAAAGGCGCCAGTCGGGGTGCTGATTTGATCGCACAACTGTTGACGTTTGCACGTGGCGGTGATGGTCAGCATGTTCCATTCAAGGTCGACGATCTGATTCCCGAGGTGATCGGAATTTTGACCCATACGCTGCCCAAAGAAATCACAATCGAAACAGAGGTCGAGGCCGATCTGCCCGAGGTCTGCGGTGACGCGACCGAAATCAGCCAAGTCTTGATGAACTTGGCAATTAATTCACGCGACGCGATGATCGGTGACGGAACGCTACGGATCGAGGCAAAACGAATCACACTCGACACCGAACGTTCGTTTTCCTACACCACGTTGCAACCCGGTCAGTATGTTTCGATCACGGTTTCCGATACCGGAACGGGGATTGCGCCCGTGATTCGAAACCGAATCTTTGATCCCTTCTTTACCACCAAGGAACGGGGGCAGGGGACGGGGCTCGGGCTAAGCACGTCCATCGGTATCATACAGGGCCATCACGGTGCAATCGATGTTCGATCGGTAGTCGGTCAGGGTGCCGTAATCACAGTGATTTTGCCCGTGCATGTATCGCACACGCATGCTTTGGAATCAAACTCCCCAGCGATGGATCCCTCCACGGTAGAGTCGAAACATGAATAGTAGTCACGAATCGGGAGTGCTCCTGGTCGTCGATGACGATCCTTTGATTCGCGAATGTATGAAGCTGTGTTTGCCCGAACCGGATTACCAAGTGATCACCGCCCAAACGGTGGCCGAGGCGATTGCGTTGTTCAAAGAGCATCAGCCCGACGCAGTCTTGCTGGATATCCAACTGCCTGATCAATCCGGTTTGGCAGCGTTGCACGAATTGCATGAGCTGGACGGCCGGGTTCCCGTCATTTTGATGACCGGACACGGAACTGCCGAAACAGCGATTTCAGCGATGAGCGGAGGCGCGTTCGAGTATGTGACAAAGCCGTTTGAGCCGGATGATGTGCTGCCGGTGATTGACTCGGCCTTGGAAACCAGCCGGATGGCGAGAATGCCCGCGGTACTACCGTCGGAGGTTGCTTCCGATTCACGCGCCGATAGCGTTGATCGCTTGCTGGGGAATTGCCCGGCGATGGTCGAGGTGTTCCGTTCGATTGGTCGGGTCGCGTCACGCGACGTCGCCGTGCTGATCTTGGGCGAAACCGGTACCGGCAAGGAGGTCGTGGCGCGAGCGATTTACCAACATAGCAAGCGCCACGATCAGGTGTTCCATGCCATCAACTGCGCTGCGATTCCCGAGGCGCTGCTGGAAAGTGAGTTGTTTGGGCACGAAAAGGGCGCCTTTACCGGGGCGGATCAGCGACGCATTGGGAAATTTGAAATTTGCAATGGCGGCACCCTTTTCTTGGATGAGATCGGCGACATGACGCCGGTCATGCAGACCAAGTTATTGCGCGTTTTGCAAGAAAAGGAATTCGAGCGTGTCGGCGGCAGTCGGCCAATGAAAACGGACGTGCGTATCATTGCCGCAACCAATCGGGATTTGGAGTCGGGAATCGCTGACAGCAGTTTTCGTAGCGATCTGTTCTATCGATTGAACGAATTTACAATCAATCTGCCTCCACTACGTCAGCGAGGTGCTGATCTGAAAGAGATGATCGAATACTTTTTTGCAAAGTTTTCCCGTTCACTCGGCAAGGAGTACTCATCAGTCGCCCCCGAAACAATGGCGCGATTGACGCATCATCCATGGCCGGGAAACGTGCGTGAACTGCAGGGCGTGATCAAGCAAACGTTGCTCAAGGCCAGTGGGCCGGTGATTGCGCCCGCCTTCTTGCCAATTGGTTTTGGTGCGCAGCAGAGTGTTGCAGCGGCAGATTCCCACGTCGATTGGCAATCGAGTTTGCGTTCGGAAATCCATCGGTTGCTCGCGGACGGGTCGCAAAATGTGGCAGCGGATATACACGACCAAGTGGACCGCGTGCTTCTGCAAGAAGTTTTGGACGCGACGAATGGAAATATCAGTGAAGCAAGTATTCGTTTGGGAATCAGTCGACCGACATTACGCGGACGGCTGAAACATCTCAGGCTGAGCGATGACATCGACAGAAAATAATAGAGTTCACATCAATCGTTAGCCGGCCTCCAAATGCACGTCACAGCGTTGTTGTCGCCATGGGGCTAACGTTCCAGATTCTTTGATTAGGTTGACCAATGAGACCGTTGGAGACTTTGTTACGGACGTTTATCGAGCTACATCCCGAAGACGCGGCGCGAGCGTTTGAGAGTTTGGATTTGGATGAACGGCAACGGCTGTTCAAGACCCTGCCGGTGCGGGTTGCCGTGCCACTGCTTGCACGTTTGGGGGCACACGTCGCAGCGCCCCTGATCGCAAGCATGGATGCAAAGGATGGCGCGGAACTGTTACAAGAACTCTCACCGCGGGTGGCGTCATCGATTGTTCATCATTTCGATGATTCGGATCGCGAACGACTGCTCGGTGAGCTGGCTGACAATGTGTCGCGACCGCTGCGTGAACTGGCTAAATACCCCGGTCACACGGCCGGCGCCATCATGGAACCACGCGTGGCGTCCCTCTCAAGTGACTTCACCGTCCAGCAGGCGACGAGTGCCATTCGAAAGGCGCCGCGCGAAGCGTTGCACTATTTGTATGTCACCAAGCGTGATGGAACGTTGGTCGGAGTAATCAATATGCGCGACTTGCTGCTGGCCGCGCCGCGTGATCCGATTGAGCCGTTGGTTCGGCACGATGTGGTCAGTGTTCCCGACACGATGGAAAGCCAGGAAGTCGTGCAGTTGATGCGGGAACGACGGTTTTTGGCCTTGCCGGTGGTCGACTATGAAGGTCGCTTGGTTGGTGTGGTCAAACACGCCGAGGCATTGCAGAAAGGACAAGATGCCGCTTTTGAGAGTCTACAAAAAATTGTCGGCGCCGGTGCAGACGAAAGAGCATTGTCGCCCGTGTCGATGGTTGTTCGCAGTCGATTGCCGTGGCTATACGTCAACTTGGTCACAGCTTTCATGGCCGCTGCGGTGATCGGAATGTTCGAAGGCGTGATCGTAAAAGTTGCTGCGCTCGCGGTGTTGTTGCCCGTTGTCGCCGGCCAGGGTGGCAACACCGGGTCGCAATCACTAGCGGTCGTCATGCGCGGACTGGCGCTGCGCGAGATTGTGCCGGGGATGGAAAAACGCTTGGTCAAAAAGGAACTATTAGGCGGGGTGTTCAACGGCATCGCGGTTGCAATCGTCACGGCGATTGCGGTGTTCGGATGGCGAATCGCGGCAGGTGATACCATGCAAGCCGGTTTTGGACTGTCGCTGGTGATCGCGATGGCAATGGTCGTCAACATGGCTGCCGCGGCAATGGCCGGCGCGCTGATCCCGTTGATTTTGCAAGCGGTTGGTCGTGACCCGGCGCAATCGGCAGCGATCTTTTTAACCACAGTCACCGACATCGTCGGTTTCGCCGCTTTCCTGGGGTTCGCCAGCATGTGCATGCCCATGATTGCGTGAGCGACGTTTTTTGCAAAGGGTCAGTCGTCGTCGTTGCCGTCGGTGACGTTGCCATCGGACGGGAGAACTGGCGGCGTTACTCGCGGACTCAGTCTCGCTCGGATAACTCTCGGTTCGATCCGGTAGGGCACCAGATTTAGCGGCAATCGGATGTTGCGTTCGCTGAGCGGTAGTTCCTGGTAGCCGCTGCCGGTTTCGCTTAAATCCAACGTGATTTTCAAACTGGCCGGATCCAGAAAACGAAAATGGCGTTCTGAACCTGAGAGGGTGAGTCGTATATCGCTCGGCGCGGACCGATCGAGTTCTAATTGTTTGGAGATGTTTCGATATTCAATCGGAACAATAAACGTCCGCTGAATGGTGTGCGGATCGTACGCGAGCGCAAACCAGGCGATCAGTGCCAAGACAAGTGATAGCAGTTTCAGTTGGCCGTCTTGCACTGTGACACGTTTCCAAAGCGGTTGGTCGATGACCGGAAACGTCTTTGTCAAAAATTCGTCTAGTCGCTGCCGAAGTTCTCCAGCGGAAGGCATTTCGTCCAGATGCGCGGATTGTGCAACGCTGACGATGCCGCGTTCTTCGGAAACCACCACCGTCAACGCATCGGATCGTTCGCTAAGACCCAGGGCGGCGCTATGTCGCGTTCCACGTCCGGCGATTTCTCCGGTGTCCTGCGAGATGGGCAAATGGGCTGAAAACTGGGTGACCTGGTTGTCTTGAATAATCACCGCTCCATCATGCCCAGGCGTGTGGGAATCAAAAATGCTGTACAGCAATGGTCGACTGATACGTCCGTCTAATTGGACACCGCCGTTGATGTGTCGATCCAACGGTTCCTTTCCACGGATCACAATCAACGCACCGGTGTAGGACGCAGCCATTTCGAAAACGGATTCGACAATCACATCGATGTCCAGTTTGTTGTCTGCTGATCGCGCGAATCGGACCGATCGCAACGAAGACATTCGCTCCAGTAATCTCCGTAAATCCTCCTGAAAGACGACGACAAGAATGAACAGCAGAACGGCAAAACTGGTGTGGAACGCCAACGAGGTCAGGTACATGTCCAGTCCGCGGGCGGCCATGTAAACCATCGCCAATAAACCGACCCCAATCAGCACACCGCGTGATGCGGTTCGACGGAACCAGGAGAGGGCGGCATACAGGAAAGCAGATACAAGCAAGACATCGACGGCGTCGACGAATCGGAAGGATCGGCGAATTTCGTCAAAAAGCGGAAGAAGGATTTCAAACACCGCCCACCTCGATGGGGATCCAGCGGAAAGAAACGAATGAGATGGTCACGGCTTGCCTAATCGATAAATCTTCTGGGGGTGACTGATTAAACTGCGTTGCAAGTCAGTTGCTTCACTTTATCAAGTTGATGGACATGACTAGGATGGGAGCGTCTACTTTCGTGCCGATTGCAGACCACACTGACGAACCGCCAGCGGTACGATACACAACCTTTTGCAATCCATGTCAAAAACCCAACCCTCATCGGCTTCGATCTCTGAACGGTTGTTGAAGTTGTTAGAGCCATATCCCCGGATTCTGGTGGTAATGCATGACAACCCGGACCCGGATGCGATCGCATCGGGTTGGGCCATCGAAGTTCTCGTGCAAGAGAAACTGCAAAAACCGGTCCGCGTGGTCGGCGGCGGCGCGATTGTTCGGGCGGAAAATCGACACATGGTTGAATTGCTCCAGCCACCCATCGAACTGGTCGAGCAGATTGATATCGGTCCCGAGACAGCGACGATCCTGGTCGACTGCGGCGCCGAAGCGACCAACCATCTACTGACACGCAATGGAATCAAGCCCGTTGCGATCATTGATCATCACATTAGTGCCGTCGAGCGAGCGGAGATCCCATTTAACGATGTTCGTCCAAATGTTGCCGCATCCGCGACGATTACCGCCAGTTACCTGCGCGAACAGGGATTGGACCCAGGGGTCAAATTAGCGACCGCCTTGTTATACGCAATACGCACCGAGACATGCGGATACGAAACCCACTATTCGGATCTGGACCGTTCGATCTTGCCCTGGCTGACAGAGATCGGTGAACCAGCTTTGCTGGCAGAGATTGCCAACGCGCCGCTGACACAAGATTATTTTGCGGATTTGCTGCTGGCGTTGCAAAGCACGTACCTGTATAGCGGCACGGCGTTGTGCTATTTGCCTCAAGCCGGGGGTGCCGAAATTGTCGGCGAAGTGGCTGACATGTTGATTCGCTGCGACAAAATTCATCGTGTGCTGTGTGCCGCGGTGATCGGAAATGACTTGTTGATTTCGGCGCGGACGCAGCGTGACTACGGCAGCGCCGTTCAGCTTTTGCGAACGACCCTCACCGGCCTGGGCGGCGCCGGAGGACACGCTCACCGGGCCGGCGGAAAAATCTCCGAGATCGGCCAAACGACGCACAAAGACGCGTTGCTGAAAGACTTGCGAGCGAGGTGGTTGTCAGCATGCGATGTTGCTCAAACCACGGGGACGCGTTTGATAGGCAAACAGGAGATTGTCGAAAACTTGGATCGGCTCGAGTAAACTACGCCGGTTCACATTGGGCTTCATGGTTTGTCAAAACCTGACCCGTTTTCTTGCCCCAAAACATTTGTCTCTTGGGGGCGCCCGGATCACGACAGCGTGGAAAAACATTTTCCAGCACGCAGAGAATTTTCCACCGGCAAAGACATCACCTGTAGGATGACAAGGCAATTAACGCCAGTTTTTGTCGCACGATGCGTTGGTTGGAACATTGGCACGCGACGTGCAACCTAGTTTTGGTCCAGTGGTCGTTTCATCGATCCAACCGCCTGTTCAACCGTAAGGAGCCTGTCAAATGGCCAATCGTGGCAACAAAAAAAAGCCCAAGGGATTCAACAAAAAACCCGAAGTCGTCGTTCCCAAGCCAGCAGCGAACCCCAAATCGGGTAACTCGCGCGGTAAGAAACGATAGTTCGGTTTGTCATAGCGGAATGGGCGCCGGCGATCGGATCCACAGAGGTTGCTTCTGTTGGGTACTCCGGTGGCTGGCCCCGTTCCGTCTTTCGGTCGCCTAAAACGATCCAAGCGGCGGTCGAACGTGCCTCATCCGAGACGCGTTCGCCGCCGCTTTTTTTTCCACTTAGAGCATTTTTACTTAATACGTGGGATCAATCGTAGGCCAGGACCTGTCCTGGCACAGCTGCGCCAGGACAGGTCCTGGCCTACGAGAAAACTAAAATAGCTCTAGGTATTGCTTCTGTCGCTCTTGGGCAACTGCCATGCTGTCCAGCAACGCAATCCAGGGCACGTTGCGGTGTATTGGTGCGGGGCGGTGCAATGTTGCCGTGCGATAATGCGTTGCGGCGCCATGGATCGTTGTTTGACGATCAGGCCGCGCGGAGGTGGTCGGCGCCGGACTGATCATCGTTGATCAAACGCAATTGAATCGGATTGGGGGTCTGAATGTGCAAGTCACGTTGTGGGAATGCGATTACGATTTCGTGCTCGCGGAACAGACGATCGATGGTCAGTCGAACATCGGTTTCCACCTTTTTCATTTGCGCCATCGACCGTGCATTGATCCAAAAATGTACTTGGAACATCAGCGAATTGTCGCCAAAGTCGTTGAACCAAACAAACGGTTTGGGACGGATGTGAACGCTACCATGGTCGGCGGCGGCTTTCTCCAGTAGCTCGACCACCTTATTCAGTGGCGAACCATAGGCGACCCCGACGCTAATGGAGGTTCGCAGTCGGTCATCGCGGCGGGTCAAGTTGATGACGTTGTTCTCTAGGAATTTGCTGTTGGGCACGATGATATCCAGGTTTTCGCCCGTTCGAATCTGTGTGCTCCGGGCACCGATCTGTGTAATGTTGCCGTAGACTTCGTCCAGCAGCACGAGGTCACCAACTTTGATAGGCCGTTCGGCCAGCAAGATCAGACCACTGATAAAATTGTTGACGACGTTTTGACTACCAAAACCAATTCCGATGGCGATGGCACCGCCAAGGAAGGTGAATGCTGTTAGCGGCACGTGTGCGTAGCGCAACGCGGCCAATGCAAATCCGACCACAAGTGCGTAAAACATCAGCGATTCGATCGCGTTGGCTCCCGCTTCGTCGACGCCCAGTTTTGGCAAACGGCGTCCAAACCAACCGCTCAATCTGCCCGCGGCGAAATAGCCAATGAACAGCAACAGGATCGTATTGAGGATCTTGCCGACGGTCAGCGAA
Source organism: Pirellulaceae bacterium (assembly GCA_013002105.1). The sequence continues at coordinate 12,296 of JABDKS010000280.1, forward strand.
AAGTCATCGATGTTGGTGATTTCATAGTTCCAGGCCCGTTGAGCGGCGGCCCACGTGTCGGCAGCCCAATCGTTCAGTCCGCGTCCTTGTCGTCCTTGGATCTGAACCAGCAGCCGATTCAATGTGCGCTGCTTGTTTTCGATCGCCAGGATCGATGAACTATAAATTTCGATTTGTTTGGCCAGCGAGTCTTGCTTGGATTCGAGCCATCGACGGACATCAGGATTGTCACCTTTGACCGCGTCGATCTTTGCATCCACGGTGGCCAACGCAACGCGGACTTCGTTGATCTTGAATTCGCGAGCCCGTCGCTCACGATTCAGCGCATCTAACTGCTGCTCCGTTTCATCGACCCAGACACGACGTTCCTCGCGGCTGGCGGTACCCGCGACGACGATGTAACGACGCTCCCAGGCGGTGCGGATCGTCGGCAAACGTTGGAGTTGTTGATTTAATACGGATTGCTCCAACTGAATCGTTTGCCGTGTTGATTTGAGGGCTTCGACCTTCTCAATCAATTCGGGTCCTGGGTTGGATGTCGAATCAACGTCTTGCCTGGCCGCCAGCCATCTTTTTTCGGCGTACTCCAGTTCTGTCTGCAACGCCGCAACTCGGCGTTTAATTTCGTTTTCGCGTGCATCAATTTCAGCGAGCTGAAGGTTCAGAGTCTCTTTGCTGAACTGGACGTTGCGACGAACGATATCCAGTTTTTTCTCATCAATTTTTGTCCCCATCGCGCGAACGGCTTCACCAGCTTCTTCGATGGATGCCTCTTGGCGGCGGAGCACCAAGAGTTCTTCTGCCAACTCGATCTCCAGTTTCGCTGCCCGTAATTTGGGGTCTTCCTCGCCGACAATCTTTTCTTTCAATTGCCGATAGGCTTTCTGTTGGTTTTCAACCAATAGCTTGGCCCGTTCAACCGAGTCGCGCGCGGCAATCAGCGAAGCTTCGGAGGCTTCCTTGCGTGCCTTGGCCAGATTCAAGGAATCGTTCAGCTGATCCAACAGCAAGATCGAGTAGGGCGGTTCTACGTCAAGTCGGTTGTCGGCGAGCTTGTTGAACTCGGTTTCCAATTCGGCCAGTTTTGTTTGCGTGTCCTCCAGCGTTGCCGCAGCGGTCTTCTGTTGCGCGATCGTCACCTCTTTCTGCTTGAGCAAATCAACGTCGGTTGCCTCGGCGGTTGGTTTGTCGGTGTCGTTGCTATCGGTCGTTTGTTTGGCTTGTTCTTGCAGCAAAGCGACCCGCAGTTGGGACGCGACCTGTTGCTGCTTTTCCTGTAGCACGGCGCTGGAATTGGGATCGGGAACGGGTATCTGGTTGGATGCCAGGTGGTTGACTGTCGGCAACGGGGCAGAAACGGGCGCCGACGATGAATGAAGGGACGCTGGCGCAGCGGCAGGCGTGAGGGCTGGCACTGCGTCGGCGACCTGTAACGGAGCGTCGGTGACCGGTGAAGAGGTGTCGGCGACCTGCAACGGAGCGTTCAGCATCAGGGATCGCGGAAGCGGCGTCTCTTGCGCGGTGATCGCCCCGGAAAGAACGTAAGAATAGAAGAGCAAAGCGATTGCAGTTTTGCTGCGCAACATGATGCCATCCATGGCGAATCTGGGTTTATTGCCTGCTGGCAAAGTACTAGTTGTCGAGTCTGGAGATAGGGTTAAATCACGATGCGGGTCAATGGCGGTCCCAATTGAGGGGGGCCCGACGAGGCAGGCTAGCGGTGGACGTCGCAGATCGAGAAGCGAGGACCGATTTCTACGATCGTGTTTCACGACCTCGCGTGGCGGCCCGGCCTCGCTAAGAACCGGCCTTGCTAAGAACCGGCCTTGCTAAGAACCAGTCTTGCTAAGAACCAGTCTTGCTAAGAACCGTTCTTGCTAAGAAATCGTCTCTACAACGTCTGAGAAGTGATTCTACGAATCTGGCTCAAGCATCGTCGCCAGGACGGACTCGAGTGTCACCAGTCCTGTGACGGCACCGCCTGCGTTAGTGACCAACCCCATTTTTCGATGAGACGCTCGCAGATGCCGAAATACTTGGCTCAGCGAAAACGTCTCGGGAACTTGACCTGCCGGTTCGATGATCGAACGAATGTCAAAATTGACGCTGTCGGGAGAAATCACCAACAGGTTCTTGATGTGAACGACGCCAAGAACTTTGTCCAACGATCCGTCGCACACCGGATAACGAGTATGCATTGTCGCTAACATCAGCTCGCGCACGCTGTGCAATGGGTCGTTAATGTCGATGAAATCAATTTCGGGTCGCGGTTGCATGATTCGACCAACCGGGAGATCGGCGAATTCGATGCCGTTGATTTGTCCGACGCGATCACCCGATGATGCGGAAAGGTCAGCAGTCGTGCCTTCGAAACCCAACGCCGGTTTTTGCGATTTTGAAACCGCACCGATGTGCTCTTTGCAGGAGGGGCAAACGTCGTCGGTTACCGGCACATTGGCTTGGCAAAGCGGGCAGGAGCGAACGTCTGTATTGGCGAACGGTCCGTCATCGGGTGGGGGTTCCCAATTGCCCAGGATTCGCATCACCCCGGTGTCACTGACCGATGCCGTCGACGGGTTCTTTGTGTCCGCATTTGAATCGGGGATCTGCGGCGAAATCGTGTTGGCATCCGGGGCGTCTGGACTCACCGCGATCACCGGTTCGGGATGTTCGGCAGGTCGATGAAAGATAAATTCGACATGACAGCGTGGGCATCGGACCGGTTTACCGAGCAAGTATTCGTAGCCACGGACCCGATGCCCACTCGGACATTCGCCCGGGACGATGGTCGAGGGTTTATCAGTCATTCTGCACGCTCCAACGGTAAAGACCCACTTTTGATCTGGTAGGTCGATACTAATTCAAATGCACCGCGAATCGAAGGTTTGAAATGAAACAGTTTCGGAGACGAAACGAGCTCTAAGATTCGGATTCACTGAGCTTGAATCTGACTTTCGTGGCACTGTCATTCTTTACCTCGAGGACTTCCGCGGTCGCTCCGTCTAATTGTATCGAATCTCCTTGTGACGGAATTTTTTGCGAAAATTCCATCAGCAGTCCGCTGATTGTATCGACTTCGGTCGACTCCTCCAGGGGAATATCCAGTCGTCGTCGAGCTTCATCGATCGGCGTCGTCCCTGAAACAAGAAACTGACCGACGCCTTCGGGAACAATATTGGGTTCGGCATTGTCAAACTCATCATCGACTTCACCGACGATTTTTTCTAGTACGTTCTCCAGAGTCACCATCCCGGTAATCGTTCCGTATTCGTCAATCACAAACGCCATCAATTGATGGGTTGCTTGGAAGTGACGCAGCACCCGGCTGATCGGCATGGTTTCGGGAACCTTTCTGGGCGGACGCATGATGGTCCGAACGTCGAACTCGGTGTCCTCCGGTGCGATCCCCAACAAGTCTTTGATGTGGACGACCCCCAGGACACGGTCGAGCGACCGATCGCAAACCGGATACCGTGTATGCATTGTCGTGCGTACCAATTCACGCAAATTGCCAATGGGTTCATTGATGTCAAAGAAGTCGACTTCGCCACGCGGCAACATCACTCGCCGTACGATCATGTCATCGAATTCAAAGACGTTGTTGATCAATGAATGTTCGTTGCGACTGAGGTTGCCGTGAATGTGGGCTTCCCGCAGTAACGCACGAATTTCTTCTTCGGTGTTGACCCCATCATGGTCCGAGGCTCCCTTGATGCCGACTAGACGTAGCAAGAACGATGTGACGACATTCAGAACCGTAAGAAAAGGGAATAGAATCACATAGAAAAATTTGAGCGGCGCGGCGCACCACAACAACATCGTTTCAGGTCGACGAATTGCAAAAATCTTTGGGAACTGTTCGCCGACGACTAGATGCAATCCGGTGATTACCGAAAAAGCGATAATAAAACCCATCGCGTGGATCAATTTCTCATTCGTGATGCTCATCCAACCAAGCACTGGTTCGACCAAAGCAGCAAAGGCGGGTTCACCGACCCAACCGAGTGCTAGCGAAGCCATGGTGATGCCCAATTGGCAGGCTGAAAGAGATTCATCCAGACGCTTCGCAAGCCATCTGGCCGTGCCAGCGAACGCCTTGCCTTCGCGAGCCAATTGTTCGATTCGCGAAATACGCACCTTCACCAATGCGAATTCAGCAGCGACAAAGAAGCCGTTCAAAATAATGAGGACAACGGCCAAGCTAAGAAAAAGGAGGGTCATCGATGATGGGTTCCCGGAGGAGGATTACAAAAAGATCAGTATAGCGGGCTAAGCGGATAGCCAGCCTTTGCGGTACAAGTAGGCGAGCAACCCGCCCGCCATAACAGCCATCAGCCCTAGTGCGAACGGGTAACCGAACGCCCAGTGCAACTCTGGCATGTTCATCACAGAAGCTTCACTGTCGAAATTCATTCCGTAGATCCCCGCGACAAAACTCATGGGGATAAAGATTGTGGCAATGATCGTCAACACTTTCATCACGTCGTTGTTTTTTTCGCTCAGCATCGCGAAATACAATTCACGTAATTCGCCACATGTTTCTCGATCCGTGTCGGCTGCTTCGATCAGTTGTTGGATGTGGTCTTGGCAATCACGAAAATACAACAAAGTGTCTTCGGAAACGACATCGCCTGCCTCGCGTAATACTTCGTTCAGTGCATTGCGATGCTGATTGACCACTTTTCGGATCAACAGCAGGTCGGCACGAATGTCGTGAAGATGGAGTGGCAGATTGCGATTAGCGTGTTCGTACAAAGAGTCAGAAATGCGGTCCAATTCTAACGAGTAGCCTTCCAGCAGCGGGAAATACGAATCGACGATTGCGTCGATGATTGAGTACAGTAAGTAATCGGAATCCCTCTTTCGGATCCGTCCCAGTCTGTTGGCAATCCGATGACGAACTGGATCGAGACAATCCCCCGGTCGCTCTTGCAATGTGATGACCACACCATCGACCAGGAACAGGCTGATCTGTTCGGTCTCGAATCCGTTGTCCGCAATTGGCATTCGGGCAACAAAAAACAGCGTCTCCCCGTAGCATTCCAGCTTTGCATGCTGGTGTACGTTCACAACATCTTCGAGTGCCAGCGGGTGGATGCCGTATAACTTGCCCAGCGCCTTGAGCATTTTGATGTCGCCCAGTCCATCGACGTTGACCCATGCGACCTGCGTATTGTCTTGATTCGCTGCGTGCGCGAGGTCGGTCTGAGTTGCGGACTGGGGAGCTCCGCTGAGCGGACGTTTGACGAGGTGATCGGTTAGGCCAGCGAGTTCGTCGACCGAGTCGACAAAATTATCGGAATGGTTCTTGGCGTCATACTCAATGACACGAATCTTGCCCTGGCTGCTGCCGGATTTCGCGCGCAGTTGACCAGGGACAGCACCCACGGTCACTC
>JABDKS010000367.1 GCA_013002105.1 Pirellulaceae bacterium
AGAAGGACACGATCATTGTTGCGGATGTCAGCAAAACGCTGCGGTCCCGCGTTGGTGTTGATCGGAGCTGGCTCAAACCCCATGGACTCGCTCAGGGTGATCCACGCATCGCATTCCTGTTCCGTGAAGAGTTGTTGAAAGGTAAAGATCTCGTTGGTCACTTGTACGAGATTGCTCACGATCCACTCCCCTCAATTCGCGAATTCACGTCGAGCATCGTTCCAGCCTTCATGTTTCGAGTGTCGGCCAGCTTCGGGTACGTCGCGATCAATACCCTATCACGGTCTTCGCCACAGAACCAATCGACAGGATGCGTCTCTGTCTCATGCGCGGTGGCTTGATAAGGCGCCTCACGCGCAACGACTTGATGGGACAAAGTGTCGCGATTTGCTCATCGAACGCCATTTCTTGCCGGCACTGCGGGGATGCCCCAACCGATCAGTGACTTCGTCAAGCCAAGCGAAAGGCCAGAATGATGGCAAGAGCAGACAGTAACACCGCCGAGCCGCTGGCGATCAGAAAGCCTTGCTGGACACTCGTCCGCTTGGCATACATCCCAATTAAAATTGGGATTACGGTCCAGCCGATGCCGCCAATGCAGAAGAAAATCCCAACGGCGCGCCCGTGCAACGATTGCTCGACATGACCCAACAGGATCGCGATTAGAGTGGGGAAAATCGGGCCAACAACAGCGCCCGCTACCACGATCAGAATGCACATCAGATTCACGCCTCGGCAGAATACAATGCAGAGCGTGATCGCGATGCTGCAACAAGCCATCACGACAACCAACGTTGTGGCGGCTCCCTCGGGTAACGTCAATGCCGTGACCAATCGAGATCCCATGAATGTCAACCAGAACACAGACAGTATCGTTGATGCTCTTTCTTCGCTAACGTTCTTTTCGGTCATCAAGGTCGTTGCCCACGTGGCAACGGACGCTTCAGTCGGTACATGAAAGAAGAAGGCAATCGAGCAGATCCAGACAATCGGATCTGACAACAGCTTTGTCAATCCGCCAGCCACGGACTCCGTCGGCGTCGATTTTAGTGCTTCCCATTCGACGCCAAGCCCCAACGCCAGCGGAATAACCGAAGCCGCCGCGAATCCGTAGAGCGTCCGAATCAGCCCGAATCGCCGTGCACAATAGACGATGATCAGCGGCGTGACGAAGGTGCCCATCCCGAAGATGAAATCGCCCATGTTCATCGCGTATGCCATACGCTGAGGGAGATCTTCCGGCGGCACAAACGCCGGTGGCGACGTGACGTTCAGAACATTGACCAATGCCGACCAGCCAGTGCCCAACACCAGAACAGCCATCGGCGCGTTGGCATAGCTGCGTGAATGAGCGAGTACGACGAGGCTGAGAATCACCAAGACAAAGCCGCCACCCAGGACGGACTGTTGACCGAGTAGATCGACCAAGAATCCAGCCGCCACCACCATCGGGATTAAGGTGAAGCCAAACACCGAAACTAACCCGCCGACCTTGCCTTCGTCGATTTCCAACCGGCGGGCAAGTGGCAACTTGACGCTGCCCAACAAAGCAAAGCACATTCCTGCTGTTGCCAAGGCCGAGATTTGCATCAGCGTTAGCATCGTGTCCATGTCTCGTGTTACCTCGAAGTGTCGGGCAGACTGGCTTCTATTTAGAACCGAAAGACCATGGTAGTCGATCGGACGCATAAGTTCGATCAGCCAAGCGACTGATTGGCCGAGCGGGATTCGCACGAGCGGAATATCGCCGGCTCTCATGACGATCGAGGCTGCACGCGACATCGCCGCCAATGGCTGTCCCACAGGGGTCGTACTTAGGATATTTCAGGCAGCAGTCGCAATGCGTTGACGTCTCTGATCATTGAGTTTCGTTCGCGATCTGCAGATAATGGTCGGAAGTCACGATTCACGAGTCGTCTCTAACTGAGGAATGCACCATGCGAGTTCTCGTTGCCATCGCCGTTACTTTGCTATTCATCACTGCTGTCGCCGCCCAGGAACCACTCAGCCCAAAGTGGGAGTCGCTTTTTAACGGCCAGGATCTCAGCGGCTGGCAGAAGATCGGCAACGAGAAGTGGGTCGTTGACGGTGGTTCCATATACGGCGAGGGTGTCACCGACGAATACGGTTATCTGGCGACGGAGAAGACGTATCGGAACTTTGACCTCAGATTGCGATTTAAGTGTGAGGCGAGTGGCAACAGCGGCGTCTACATTCACACGACGTTCGAGCCCGGAACACCCAAAGTCATCAAGGGCCGACAAATCGAGATCGATCGCGCGATCGGTCACCACACCGGCGGTATCTACGGCGATGGCAAGGGATGGATTGTTTGGCCGGCTGCGGAACTGGAAACCGTCATCAGGCCGAATGACTGGAACGACATGCGAATCAAGGTCGACGGGAATCGGTACATCACGCATCTAAACGGAGTACAAATGATTGACTTTACTTACCCATCGCCTGCCGCGACCTCCGGCGTGATCGCATTGCAATTGCACTCCGGCGGCGACGGTCGCATGCGTTTCAAGGACATCTTTGTTCGCGATTTGTCTCGAACCGGCAGCGAGCCGCGCGCTACAGAATAAGTCCGGCCGCTAACGCGTTAAGCGCAACAAGATCTCAAAGGCACCTCAATGTCAAAATCTCTCCCCCTTTTTCCATGGCGGAGCATGCCGCGACTCCGTGAGATTGGGCTACAAGAGAAGCCGGCGACCAGGCCAGGGGGAGAACATTCTGCGACGCCATGGTGCCTGTGGTGCGAGAACACGTCTCGTTTGGGGTGGTTTGATGATTCGTCCCAAGAATCAAAGTCCGGGCCGACGAGTTGATGACGCTGAGCGTTGCCGTGGTACGTCCCAAGGGGCAGACAGTCGGCATTACGCTGAACTTGATGAGTGATTCAACCGTTGGGTGGCCC
>JABDKS010000404.1 GCA_013002105.1 Pirellulaceae bacterium
GGGAGCACACCGGCGTAGATGTCCGTCACGCGCGAGATATTTCGGTGATGCACCACCGCGGGCCCCTGCGTCCTGGTGATTTTGGCCACACTGCCCAATCGCCGCGTCGCATCGGCGCTACCCATCACGGGAATATCACGAATCGTTTGCTCGCTGTTCAGATCTTCCTCAAGATACTGAACACCAAAGAAATAATGATTGCCCTTGTTCTTATCGATCCAAAATGTCGGCTCGAAATTGATCGTGCTGTTGGTTGCCGCGACCAAGTTGGTCATCACGTCCTTGGGCGTAATCTGCATCCGGGCGGCAAGCTCCCGATCCATCTCCACCTGCAGTGCCGGATAATCAATCCGCTGGGCGATCCGAACATCGGTCGCGCCAGGAACACCGCTCGCCGTATCGCGAATGATCGATGCGATACTTTGAGCCTTTTCCAAATCGCTACATTGCACTTGAAAATGGATCGGTGCGGGTTCGCCCATGTTCAGCGCCGCGGTCAGCATGCCGCCGGTATCGTACGAGATTTCCACATCAGGAAATTTTTTCGACAACGATTCTCGCAACTGGCCAACGTACGACTCGACGGCGTCGGTCGACGACTTATTTTTTAATTGCACCAACATAAATGCATCCATTGGACCGGAGTTGGGCGTGTAGGCTGCCGGCCAATCCATCAGCACGCCAATGTTGCTGATCAAAAGTTGCAATGCACTGTTCGGGTGCTCTTCGGCATCTGGATCCAATGCGTAGGCGGGATCGGGTTGTCCAATCAGGTCGATGATCGCCGCTTCGATCTCCTTCATCGTCTCCTCGGTCCGTTCAATCCGAGTTCCCGATGGCAGTCGAACGTACATCGTGATTTGGCCGCTATCGACCGTTGGGAACAACTCTTGCCCCTGCCGCTGAGTGATTCCCACCGCGGCCGCGAAAGCCAGAATCGCTCCACCAAGCACCATCCATCGCGCCGCAATCGCACCGCGCAGGACACGGCTGAACCAGTCGTTGACCGGCCCGGCAGATTCCGCTGACTGAGGTTCTGCGTTGATTGCCGGTAGAAAATACGCGCAGTAGGCCGGCACCAACGTGATCGACAACAAAAACGACGCAAAGATCGCAACCACTGCGGCAATGGCCAGCGGCGAGAACAAGAAACGCGTCAAGCCTGAAAGAAAGATGACGGGCAAAAACACAACCGCAAACGTTAACGTCGAAACCAGAATCGGCCCCAACACTTCACTGGTTCCGTCGGCGGCCGCATCGACTGGTTTCTTGCCCATCCGCGCGTGCCGAACAATATTCTCCAGAACCACGATCGATTGGTCGACCAGGATGCCGATCGCCAGGGCGAGGCCACCGAGGGTCATCGCGTTGATCGAATCGCCGGTGAAATACATCACCAAAAAAGCTGCGATGATTGCCAACGGAATCGCCAACAGCACGACGCCGGTTAAGCGAAAACTGCGCAAAAATAATAGCACAACCAATCCGGCCAACAGTGCCCCCAAGGCTCCAGCGACTTGTAGACTGCGAATCGATGATCGCACTCCGATCGATTGATCCATCGCCACGCTCAGCACCAACGACGTCATCTTGGGGTCTTCGGATCGTTCGTTTTTCAGTCGCACCAGAATCGTTGACAACTGCGTGTTGATGCGGTCGACGATCTCGATCGTATTGGCACCCGGTTGACGATAGATCGGAATGTAAACCTGACGCGCGCCGTTGATACGGACGATGTTGGATTGAATCTGCGACGCGTTTTTGACTTCGCCCACATCCCGCATCAAAACCGGAACGCCGTCGACAACCCGAATCGGCGTATCGTTCAACTCTTCGATCTTCTCTGGAATCGCGTTGGTAAAGATCTGCAGATCTTGCTGGCCGATCTTAATACTGCCGGCCGGGATCAAAACGTTTTGTTTCCGAAGTGCTGCCTGCACATCCATCAAGCTCAAGCCGTACGCTTCCAGTTTTTCCGCTTCGACATACGCGAGAATCCGGCGTAATTTGCCTCCATAAACCGCCGGTGCAATCACACCGCGAATGGATTGCAGTTTGTTTCGCAGCTCGTAATAGGCGATGTCATACAGTTCCTGTTCGTCCATCTCCGGATTACTGACCACGACCAAACAGAGGGGCACACTGGCGGTCGGGTCAAAGGGCATCACCATCGGTGGAATGGTTCCCGGCGGCAAATAGAACATGTCACTCATCGCGTAGGATGAGACTTGCGCCATCGCCTCGGCGTTGGATACACCTTCGGCAAAAAAATCTTTGACAACGCACACACCCTGCATCGCCTTGGCTTCTTGGTGCTCGATGCCGACGGATTGAGCCGTCCAGCGTTGCAGCCGGCTCATAATGTCCTTTTCCATCACTTCGGGCGGCATGCCCGGATAGAAACAAACGATTTGAACAGCCGGAGTATCAAACTGAGGCAGCAGGTCAGCCGGGATCTTTGTGTAGGCGTACCCACCCAATACCACCGTCATCAAAGCGGCAACAATGATCAGGTGGGGTTTCCCTAAAATCCAGCGCATGTTTGTCTCTTGGAAACATTGAGCCGACAGGCTAGCCCTACGTGAGCGCGCGCAATTCGACCGCATAGGAAGCAGTCTTCCACTTGTTAGAGATCGAATCCTAACAATCCCTATGACCAGTATTTTCCGAGCAATCGATGCAACGATCACTGTGAATGGGCCAGATTCTAGCCCAATTTGTTAAAGCGTACCGGTTAGGCCAACCCGGGCGCGCAACACCTCGATCCAACGGCAGGGAGCGTGCATTCGTTTCTCGGCTGCCGTCACGCAGTACAGGGGCCGGAATCGACCCCCATTAGCGCGAATCAGCTAAGACCGATTCGCAGATTCGACGCCGCGCGCAAATGCGACGCCGCGCGCAAATGCGACGCCGCGCGCAAATGCGACGCCACTTGTCGACGCACCGTCGGATCAACCCACATGCCGACCCAGCGACAGATTCACTACACGATCAACATCGCGTCGCCGTAGCTGTAAAACCGATACTCTTCTTCGATCGCCGCATCGTAGGCCCGCATGACGAGTTCCCGACTTGCAAACGCGCTGACCAAAACAAGCAGCGAACTACGTGGTAGATGAAAATTTGTCATCAACGCGTCCACCACAGCGAAGGAGTAGGGCGGTTTGATAAACAAATCGGTCGCGCCGCGCCAGGGCGCGAGCTTCCCACCATTTGCCGCAGCGGCACTTTCGAGCACACGGACGCTGGTGGTCCCCACCGCGATGCATCGCCCACCATTTTCGCGTGCATCGACAATCGACTGACAGGTGGCCGCGTCGATCTCGCCGACTTCGCTATGCATTTTGTGTTGATCGAGCGTCTCGGTCGCGATCGGTCGGAACGTACCAATACCAACGTGCAACGTCACTTCGGCCGTCGCCGTCTCCTTGGCGCGAATGTTCTCCAACAGTTGTTTGGTGAAATGCAATCCGGCCGTCGGCGCAGCAACGCTTCCTCGCTCCTGCGCAAACACCGTTTGATAGTTTTCCACATCCGCATCGACCATGCGTCCATCGCGGATGTAAGGTGGCAGGGGAATACGACCAAATCGCTCCAACCAATCTGCCGCCTCTTGAAACAATTCGGGCTCGTCATACTTCGATGGCATCCCGGGCGTGACCAACAAATGCCCGTCATCGGTACGCGCCACAACGGTCAACAACATTCCTTCGCGTCCATCACGATCTTGAATCGTAATCGTCTCGCCCGGTTGCAAAGTTCCGCGAGTCTTCGTCAAGACTTCCCAGATTCCGGTGTCTGGATCGGCCTGCAAAAACAGACCCTGCCATCGGCCCTGAGTTTTGGTGCGATACCCAATCAATCGTGCTGGAATCACGCGTGAATTGTTCATCACCATAATGTCGTCGGCGTGAACCAGATCGGGCAAGTCGCGAACGTAGTAGTGATCGATCTTGCCCGTGGAGCGCTGGACCAACATCAGCCGTGCATCGCTTCGCGTCTGCATCGGATTCTGCGCGATTCGTTCACGTGGCAGATCGTAGTCGTATTGTTCGATTTCGCTCATTCAGTCGATTCACAAGATGCAGTCGGCGGGGAATTCAGAAAAATACCGTATCGACAACCCACTGGGCAGGCGTCCTGATTGTCATCCAGACACTTTGGTAACCCAAACGAACCCGCGAGGAACGCCCCATTCGTTCCGCAGCGTTTACAAACCGGTCGGGCGTCACACCAGCGGGGTTCAAAAATGCCGGGCCGTGCCAAAGCCGATCCGCCGACCGCAGCGACATTTGGACGATCACAGGGGAAATGAATCGCGAGGTAGCGGCTGGATGGATCGCAAGGTGTCTGTCGCGCACTCGCGGGGACTATCACGCGGTCGCGGGAACCATCACGCGGTCGCGGGAACCATCACGCGGTCGCGGGGACTATGCG
>JABDKS010000432.1 GCA_013002105.1 Pirellulaceae bacterium
GTGTCACGATAATTCACAACTATGGTGACAGCCCATTCGACAAACGGTTCACTTCTCGACAGAATGTAACAGATTCAAACCCAAATTAAATTGACCATCATGCAACCACCGCCAGAACAATCCGAAACGACGCTTGAGATCACCGTTCAAGAGCTACACGAAATGCGAGAATCCAATTTGCCACACCTTCTCATCGATTGCCGGCGAAATGACGAATACCAATTCTGCCGAATCGAAGGTGCCCTTCACGTACCCATGAACGAGACGTGGACTCGAATCGGCGAGTTTCAGTCGCACGCGGACCAGCCCATCATCGTCTATTGTCATCACGGCATTCGGAGCTTGAATGTGGTTCAGTGGTTACGACAACAGGGTCTGCCCACGGCGCGAAGCATGGCGGGGGGCATTGATGCATGGACCGAACATATCGATGCCAGCGTCCCCAGCTATTAACTTCGAGGCTATGTCGATGGAATCGCTGCCGCCAATTCAAACAGGGCCTTCGGCCTGGTATGGACCGGACATGGCCCATCGCCAGGATTTGTGGTTGATTGAGCTTTCCAACCCGCAGATTGAGGAATTGTTGATCGCGGCGGAACCCATCGCCGATTCTGACTTCAATATTGGATGGTTGACCCAATCCGAATTCGCGTTGCCGAGTCTTGGCCCCCAACTTGCGGAACTTCGAAAGGAGTTGATCACCGATCGGGGATTTGCGGTTTTGCGAGGTTTGCCTGTCAACGATTTTTCGGAGCGCCTTGCCGCCACGATTTTTTTTGGCTTGGGAACACATCTTGGTTTGGCTCGATCGCAAAACGCAGATGGGCACGTCCTTGGTCATGTTTGCAACCTGGGTGCCAGTAGCGCGGATCCGAGTGTTCGAATTTACCAGACGCGTGAGCGACAGACCTTTCACACCGACTCGTGCGATGTCGTCGGCCTGCTGTGTTTGCAACCTGCGCGAAAAGGCGGCCGTTCATTGCTGGTCAGTGCGAATACGATCTTTAACGAAATGCGAACCCGTCGACCGGACCTCCTGAAAATTCTGATGCAACCGATCGCTACGGATCGACGCGGCGAAGTCCCATTGGGCATGCTTCCGTATTTGTTGATCCCGGTTTTCAATTGGCACGAAAAACAGATTACACCTTTTTACCAACGACAGTACATTGAGTCGGCACAGCGTTTTGAGGACGCACCACGATTGACGCCTGATCACATCGAGGCACTCGATCTGTTGGATCAATTGGCCAACGACCCAGAGTTGCATTTGTCGATGATGCTTGAGGCAGGCGACATGCAATTTGTCTACAATCATGCGATGTTGCATGACCGAACGGACTTTGAAGACTGGCTGGACGTCGACCGGCGTCGCCATTTGTTACGCCTTTGGTTGTCGGTTCCTGGCGACCGCCGTTTACCGGAGGTCTTTGCAACGCGATTTGGATCGGTCGAGGTGGGCAATCGAGGTGGAATTGTTGTTCCCGGCACCAAGTTTTGTGTGCCTTTGAGATCCGAGTTAACACTCAGAAATTGAAAATCGGCTTGCGACGCAAAACAAAATACTGATAATCACAACTCGAACATGCGGACGTGGCGGAATTGGCAGACGCGCTAGATTCAGGTTCTAGTGCCCGCAAGGGCGTGGAGGTTCAAGTCCTCTCGTCCGCACTTGTTCTAAACTCTTGTCGAGCAAGCGTTTCCGACGCAACAGTTGCTTTCGATGAAGCTTCGCCTGAATCTCCGGTTTCGGGGTGTACCCAAAGCTGCGAAATCCTCGTCGCCTGAATTGCTGCGTTGTGCTTGAACGTATCGGCCAGACGATTGTCACAAAAAAAGAGCTTCGGAACTTTGAGGAGTTTGTGCCTGCGTTCAATAAGAAAGGTAGCTTCAATCAATTTAGTGTTAAGAAAGCTGCGACACCGGCATGAAATTCGTCTCGTGGAACATCCGGCACGGCGGTGGTAGTCGGGCAAACCGAATCGCCCAGCAGATTGAGGCTTGGAATCCGGATGTCGTTGGGCGGTCCGAGTTCAGAGCGTCAGAGCCAAGTCAACAACTGGCTGGCACTCTGAAGGACCAGGGGCTGACACATCAGATTTCGACCGTGGACCCTTCTAATCCGACCAAAAACCGATTGCTGCTGGCAACACGGTTACCGTTCGAGCAGCAGCCATCCGATGGAATTCTGAATGAAACCGAACGATGGATACATGTGACGATGGAATCTGGATTGAACGTATCCTTATGCTCGTACCCAATCGTGGCTTGGG
>JABDKS010000459.1 GCA_013002105.1 Pirellulaceae bacterium
TCCGAGACGACTTGCGTCACCGGTTCCCAGGAACTTGTCAAAACTTCGTCTAAGTATTTGGCGATTGCGGGACCACTTAAATCCTCGTACTCGCCGCGACTGGCGCGATCGGAGATCGTGACAATTCCAATACGTGTCGTGGACATAATCTTTTGCGACTGTTGAATAGCGGCTTTTGTTGGACGAACGCCTTTGTACCCGATTACGGGTGCGTTTTCTTGATCGTACTCGTTTCTACGCCAAAATCTCTTTCACGACACGCGCTTCTTCCACACCGGTTAGTCGTGAATCGAGGCCTTGGTATTTGACCGTGAACCGTTTGTGATCGATTCCGAGCGTGTGAAGAATGGTGGCATTGAAATCGTTGATGTGCACGGGATCTTCGGTGATGTTGTAGCTGTAGTCGTCGGTCTGTCCGTAGTCGAATCCTCGTTTGAATCCGCCACCGGTCACCCACGTGGTGAAACATCGCCCATGATGGTCGCGGCCATGATTGTCCGCAGTCAGTTTTCCTTGGCTGTAGATCGTGCGACCAAATTCGCCGCCGAATATCACGACGGTATCGTTGAGCATCCCGCGGCGTTTGAGATCTTTGACCAATGCGGCCGCCGGTTGATCCACGCTCAGGCAATTGCGGCGCAAGTCTTTAGGCAAATTACCATGTTGATCCCAACCACGATGAAACAGTTGTACAAACGGAACGCCACGTTCTGCTAACCGGCGAGCAAGCAGGCAATTGGCTGCAAACGAGCCCGGCTTCTTTGCGTCTGGCCCATACATTTCGTACGTGGATTCGGATTCGGAGGATGTGTCCATCAAGTCTGGGACGGAAGTCTGCATCCGGTAGGCCATTTCATATTGTGCAATGCGGGCCTGAATTTCTGGATCGCCCACTTCGTCAAACCGTTTTGCATTGAGTTGCGCGACACCATCGAGCATCTTGCGACGAACACTCGCATCGATTCCTTGTGGATTGGAAAGATAAAGCACGGGATCGCCACCACCGCGAAACTGCACACCCTGGTGCTTGGATGGCAGGAACCCGCTGCCCCACAGTCGCGCGAACAGAGCCTGCCCAGGTTTGGCACCTACCGAGATCATCGTCACGTAAGCCGGCAAGTCGTCGTTGGGGCTGCCAAGCCCGTAACTGAGCCACGATCCCATACTGGGCCGGCCAAGCTGTTGTGTCCCCGTGTTGATATAGGTCATGGCCGGATCATGATTGATCGCTTCGGTATTCATCGTCCGCACGATGGTCAAATCGTCGACGATCGAAGCCGTATGCGGTAGAACTTCTCCATTGACCCAAGTTCCGCGCTCGCCGTAGCGATCGAACTTGAACATCGGTGCCACGCAGGGGAATGTCTTTTGGCCGCTGGACATGCCCGTCAATCGCTGGCCGTTTCGAATCGACTCGGGCAGTTCGGAACCATGAATGTCGCGTAACTGTGGCTTGTAATCGAACATGTCGATATGGCTTGGGCCGCCCGCCATGAACAAGTAAATGACTCTTTTCGCGGTGGGAGTAAAATGCGGCAGGCTGGGCAGGCCCGCCCCCCCTTGCGATGGCAACGTTCGCGCACTGGCCACGCTATCGCTGCGCAGTAACGTGGACAATGCAGCGGCACCTAAGCAACCACGGCCGCGAACGAGCAATTGCCGGCGCGTCAGATTGCATTGGTATTGTTCAACGGGATCCATCGAATTCATTCTCGTGTCAGAGTTTCATCCAGATTTAACAGCGTGCTGGCGACGATTGTCCAAGCAGCATGCGTTGCGGCGTCAAGCGTCTCATCTCGCTTGGATTCTCCAATCGCAAGCAATTGACTTGCTGCCTCTGCGTCGGCCAAATACTTTTCGGTTGCATCATCGATGATGGCCGTCAAAACATCTCGCTCATCGGCGCGTGGGAATCTGGCCGTGGCCAAACGGAATGCATAGTCAATTTTTGCCTCGTTATCCGTGCCGCCATGCAGTAGGATCCGCTGCGCGAACTGTCTCGCAGCCTCGACAAACTGCGTATCATTTAATGTCACCAACGCCTGCAACGGCGTATTGGTTCGAGCGCGCCGAACGGTGCATTTTTCGCGTGTCGGTGCGTCAAAGATCTGCATGGCCGGGGGCGGAGCAGATCGTTTCCAATAGGTGTACAAACTACGCCGATACAGCTTGTCACCGTGGTCTTGAACGAACTTGGGATTACCGCCCAATCCGACTTCGGCCCACAGCCCTGCAGGCTGATAGGGCTTTACGCCGGGCCCGCCGACGCGATTGACCAATAATCCTGCCAGAGTCAAAGCGTTATCGCGGATGAATTCGCCTTGCAGTCGGAAACGTGAACCGCGGGCGAGCAACCGGTTATGGGGGTCGTGGCGAAACCGATCCGGGCTCGATTGCGAACGCTGCCGATAGGTCGATGACATCACGATCTGTTTGATCATTCGCTTGATGTTCCACCCACTGTCGCGAAAGTCGATCGCTAGATAGTCAAGCAGTTCGGGGTGCGAGGGGTAGTCGCCTTGAGCGCCAAAATCCTCCGGTGTGCTCACCAGACCAACACCAAAGAGAAGTTGCCAGTATCGGTTAACGGTAACACGAGCGGTCAGCGGATGATCTTCCTGAAACAACCACCGTGCTAATCCAAGTCGGTTGCGAGAAAGATCGCCGCTCATGGGAGGCAACACGGACAA
>JABDKS010000469.1 GCA_013002105.1 Pirellulaceae bacterium
GCGTAAGTCCATGGCCAAACTACATTCTCCACCTTTGTCGACGACCAAAATATTGCCGTTGATCACGTGTCGTTGCGAGTCTGCCCAAGTTCGAAATCCGATATCCAGCCTTCCTCCTGCGCGAATATGAACAATATTGTCGGACATCTGAATCGAGTCCCCGCGATCCGATCCAATCGCAACGTGTGTTTGCTCGGTGATTTCGACGTAATTGCCCCGGATCATTCCGGGACCGGTCAGCAATTCCACCGAATCTGAACCTGCATTGCCCAACACATTGTTTAAGACCTGCAAATTGGATCCTTCTAGCATGATGCCCAGACGGTGGGCATTTCGCACTTCACAGTTGCGAATCGTAATGTCACGCAAATCGGCCGCGCCCGGGCCGCGCGGATCACGACAGTAGCCTTTGATTCCGCAGAATTCAAAACGGTCATGAGAAATGTTCGGGTCGCCCAAGCCCGTGCTATTCTCGCGACGATTGGCATCGACAGATAGATCTTGAATCGTGACGTGGTGTACACCTGAGCCAATGATCCGAATCACATTTGTATTTTGGTCCGCGGCCAACACCAATTTGGTTGCCGCACCCTGTCCGGCCAACACAACGTTGCTACGTCCGATCAGTACGCCTCCCAAGGTTCCACTGACCTTTCGAATATCGTAGGTCCCAGCGGCTAGGATTACGGTACCGCCAACATCGGGCAACGCATCGATTGCTGCGTTGATCTGTTCCTGGTCACCATGACCATCACCAACGAACTCCGCCGACTTTCGCGCTCGATCGGTCGAATCTTTCGCCGCCACCCGAATGGTCGGCGGCTTCCGATCGGCGACTCCGACCGAACGCTTTAAACTAGCTTCACGATCACTTGTGCCGCGCATGTTTGCGACTGTCAAATCTTCGATCGGTCGTTGGGCAGCGTAGTTTTCCAGCAGCCGCGTCTGCCGTAACTGAGGAACAAAGGGAACCAAGTAGGACCAGGTAAAGAAGGTAACGCCATCCGCTTGAAGCTGAGCGGCCGTGCGAAGATAGCTGGCGATATCAACAACCGTTTTGACTTTGCCATGGCTTGTCTTCACACCCAAGGCAAAAGTTAAATCGGCATCACTGCCGGTCGCTTCCAGCTGTCGTCGGCAATCGGTAAGAACGGTTCGAAACGCTTCGATGTGATTCTTTCCCCACCGCTTCGGATAGGAATCTGGATACCAATAGCCGCAAACGTTCACCTCGTCGATGTAACCCTTGGCGGCCCAAGCCGGCCAGTTCTGTGCTAAGCGATGCCCGCTGGTGACATGATGTCCCCACGAATAGATCGCTACATGCAGATCGGGACGTACCGCACGAACTCGTTTACTAATCATGCCGACAAGTTCTGTAAGCAGTAACTCGCGAAAATGCTGAAGGTTCTCGGCGTTCTCTTGTTGCTCCGTTGCTGGATAAGTCCGTGCGAATCGCGCTGCCGAGTGCGCATCGAGCTGCGAGGCCAAACTTGGAAAGCGCATGTAGTCCAGCAACAGTCCGTCTGGCTTGTAACGCTGGATCAATTCTAGAAGCCAACGAACGACCCACTCTCGAGCCTGCGGATGTCCGGGCGAAATCGAACCCAGTGGCTTGCCATCTTCCCCCAGCAAAGCCCAGGCTGGATGCTGTTCCAGAATACCGCTCGGCTGATCACCACCGCAAATCAACATCGGAATAGAAAGCTGAACTTTCAGTCCGCGTTGGCGCGCCGCCGTGACAAACACTTCGATCGGGTCCCAGTCCTGCCACAGATGATCGCTAAGCAATTCGCTGGGATAGTGCGCTTGACCCGATGTGTTGCTGACATACGGCACGATCGTATCGATTCCAAGACGGCGCAGTTCGTCCAGATGGTGGGAAATCGATCGTTCACGCACAGCGACTTCCGATTGCGAATCGAAACACTGTGGAACGTGAATATAGGCTGACAGCCGCGGCCCATCAGGCTTGACGGCTGCGCCAGTGTCCGCCCAGCAAACCAGAGTGTTCGCCCAGCAAACGAGTCCGATTAGCCAACAGAAAACCTTTCTCACCTAATTCCCCACATCACCGGATCACATCTGCTAAGCTCCATCTTCATCGCCCAGTTTAGCCCACTTCCAACTTGCGGATGATCACCATGTCGCGCTATTTGCAAATGCTGTTGTTTGTTTTATTTGGCCTGATGGTCGGGGCGCAGAATTTAGCAGCAGCCGATGATGGCAAGTTGCGAATCATTTGCTTTGGCGCGCATCCCGACGACGCTGAATACAAGAGCGGCGGATGTGCCTACATGTGGGCGGAACTCGGACACAAAGTCAAATTGGTTTCAGTGACCAATGGCGACATTGGACATTGGCGAATGGCGGGCGGAGTGCTGGCCAAACGGCGAACCGCGGAATCCGCGGAAGTGGCGAAGCGGCTGGGAGTCGAATCAGAAGTCCTGGACATCCATGACGGCGAACTTTTGCCGACGCTGGAAAATCGGCGCACGATCACGCGACTGATCCGCGAGTGGGATGCCGACATCGTGGTTGCTCACCGACCTTGGGACTATCACCCCGATCATCGTTATGTCGGCGTACTGGTTCAGGATTCCGCCTACATGGTCGCCGTACCATTCTTTTGCCCCGACACCCCACCGCTGAAAAAGAATCCGGTCTTTCTGTATTCCAACGACCGGTTCAAGAAACCCTATCCTTTCAAAGCTGACATCGCCGTCGACATCGGGCCCGTATTCGAAAAGAAAGTCGACGCTCTGATGGCGCTCGAATCACAACATTTTGAAGGGGGTGCGTTGGGCAACGCCGAAGAAGCAGCCAAGGTTCCTCCAGCCTCGAAATCCGAACTGCGCCGTGAATGGTTGCGAGAGCGGTGGGTCAAATATCAAAGCGCCATTGCCAATGACCATCGCGATGCACTGAACCGTTGGTACGGCGAACAGGCTGCCAACAATATCAAGTTCGCCGAAGCATTTGAAATCTGTGAATACGGACGTCAACCGGAACCAGAAGAAATTCGCGAACTGTTTCCGTTCCTGCCGGCGGCAAAGCCTGAATGAGCGCGCACAGG
>JABDKS010000513.1 GCA_013002105.1 Pirellulaceae bacterium
ACGCAAGACATTTGACTCAATTGGGCGACCGCTCCCGGGGCGCCGCACGGTGGTCATCACCCGCAACCGCGACTGGTCTCACGAGGGAGTCGAGGTGGCCGATGGCCCTGAATCGGCCTTGGAGGCAGCCGGATCCACCCCCGCCTTTGTCGTCGGAGGCGCGCAGATCTACGACCTTATGCTGCCCAAATGCCGGGAAATCTGCCTCACGCGTGTCTGGTCCAGCGTGGTGGGCGATACCTACCTGGAGCTGGATCTCAGCCAATTCTCGCTCAGAGAAACAATGCGGCTGCCAATTACCGCTCGCGACAGCGTGCCCACGGAGTTCCTGAGGCTGGACCGACGAAGTTCCTCACCTGGATGAACGACAAAAATTCATCACAAATGGTGGAAAGTGGCCATTGAGCAAAAAGGGGGCCAGACGCTATATTCCGTGATCCGTTACCGGAGGACTCGCCCCATTTTGGGTGTGTCGGTCTCCGATTTTGCCGCCACGCTGATGACTTTAGGAGTCTCGCTATGCCTCGTTTGTTGGGCGTTGACGTCCCGAACGACAAACAAGTTCAGTATTCGCTCACCTACCTTTACGGCGTTGGATTGCATTCCGCCCGCGAGGTCTGTGACAAGCTGAACATCGATCCCACCCGCGCCGCCAAAGATCTTGGCGAGGACGAATTGGGACAGATCGCTGCGTTGCTCGAGCGCGACTATACGGTCGAAGGTCCTTTGCGTCGCCAAACGACGCAAAACATCAGCCGACTACGCGAGATCAAGGCCTACCGTGGCATCCGCCATCGTGTCGGGCTTCCTTGCCGTGGACAGCGCACCAAGACCAACGCGCGAACACGAAAAGGCCCCAAGAAAACGGTTGCCGGCAAGAAAGGCGTCAAGGATCTGCGTTAATCACAGCCATTGTGTTAACCGTGATCGCCCAGGCGGCAACGTGATTGCCCCTGACCCCATTATCCGTTTCCAATCAGCTCCGTTCCCAATCAGTATAGAGACCCTTTGCCGTGGCAAAGTCCAACAAAAAGAAACGCGTGCGTCGCAATGTCTCCAATGGCATCGCTCATGTTCACGCGACATTCAACAACACGACCGTGACGATCACCGATCCCAAAGGCGATACGCTTTGCTGGGCCAGTGCCGGCACCAGCGGTTTTAAAGGCAGCCGAAAGAGCACCCCGTTTGCCGGACAATGTGCCGCACAACAGGCTGCCGAAAAGGCCAGCAAGTTCGGTATGCGTGACGTCGAAGTCCGCGTCAAAGGACCTGGTAGTGGTCGCGAAAGCGCCATCACCGCTCTCCAAGCTGCAGGACTGAACGTGAAATTGATCGAGGACGTGACACCGATTCCTCACAATGGTTGTCGCCCACGCAAGAAACGACGCGTCTAACGCGGAATCGAATTGGCGATCGACCTGCCGCCCAATCCCCCAATACGTCGGCAGTCATTCACCAAGATCACCCACCAGGCACTAGTCTGTCTTGGGTGAATAGAATCCACCGGCGGCATCACGACTTTTTTCTGACGCCGCAACCAAGCACCACTGCATTTAACCCCTTCCAGCAATTCACCTCCCACCTCTGTGATCCAGAATCGAGGTTCAATGACAATGCACATCCGTTGGCGTGGCATGGAACTGCCAAGCACCGTAGAAGTCGACCGAGAAACACTCACCTCGTCGTACGGAAAATTTTCGGCCGAACCTTTCGAACGCGGCTTTGGCGCCAGCGTGGGCAATAGCCTGCGTCGTGTGTTGCTGAGCAGTTTGATGGGCAGTGCCGTGACACAAATCAAGATCCGTGGCGCTCAGCACGAGTTCACGTCGATCGAAGGTGTGATGGAAGACGTCACCGAAATCGTCTTGAACGTCAAAAGCTTGGTTGTCCGAAATCACAGCGAAGCGACTCGCGTGATCACGGTCGAACGAGATACTGCCGGACCCATTACCGGTGCCGACGTTCAAACCGATGCCGATGTGGAAATCATCAACAAGGATCACACGATCGCAACCCTGACGGCCGACACGCCGTTCATGATGGAAATGGTTGTCGAAAATGGACGTGGCTATGTTCCCAGCACGGAACACAGCACGGTTGATCACGAAATCGGCATCATCCCGATTGACGCCGTCTTCAGCCCCATCGTTCGCGTCCGCTACGAAGTCGAAGAGACTCGCGTGGGACAGAAGACAAACTTCGATAAGTTGAACATCGAAGTTTGGACCGATGGCACGATCACGCCTGAATTGGCAATGGTCGAAGCCGCCAAGATTCTTCGCAAACACCTCAATCCTTTCGTCCAGTACCGCGAAATCGGCCCGAGTATTTTCTCGGCTGCTCGCGGAGGCGCAGGATCGCCCGAGGCACAGCTCGAAGCCAAATTGAACATGACGCTTGGCGATTTGCGATTGTCGGTGCGAGCCAACAATTGCCTTGAGAGCGAAAACATCCAAACCGTTCGCGACCTGGTTCAGCGAACCGAAGACCAGTTGTTGGAAGTACGCAACTTTGGTGATACCACCTTGAACGAAGTTCGTGAGAAACTCGCTCAGTACGGTTTGCACCTGGGCATGCGAGTTCCCAACCAGCCGCTTTTCTAAGAAAAGCATCCACCTGACGATCCAAACGATTTCATTAAACCACTGACGGATTTTCCGCCATGCGACACCGCAGAAAAGGCCGAACGCTCGGGCGAAGCCCAAGCCACCGCAAGGCGTTGCTGAAAAACCTCGCAAGCGCTCTGTTCCTGACCGAACGCGACGCGACGTACGATGACAACGCACCCAAGGTGACAGGCCGCATTACCACCACGTTGCACAAAGCCAAAGAGGTTCGCCCTCTGGTCGAAAAGTGCATCACGATCGCCAAGAAAACTCTTCCTTCGGCCGAGGAAGCCGAGAAGTTTGCTCCCAAGGGCGAGCGTGGATCCGACGCGTACAAGAAATGGCGCGAAAGTGATGACTGGTCCAAATGGGCTGCCGCCCGCGCTCCTGTCGTCGCAGCTCGTCGACGCGTCATTCGACTGATCGGTGACAAACAAGCTGCCAAGATCCTGTTCGATACGATCGCGGAACGTTACGTCGATCGCCCCGGCGGTTACACGCGGATCATGCGTTTGGCGACACCACGCTTGGGTGATGCCGGCCAGCGAGCCGTGCTGGAACTGGTCGGGCAAAACGATCGTGTTAAACGGAAGGCCGAAAAGCCATCGTTCGAGGATGACCAGCCCGCTTCCGAGGATGAACCAAAGGCCGAAAAGCCAGAGGCCGAATCCACCGACGCAGCCGATCAAAGCGAAGCAGAAACCGCTTCGGCAAAAAAAGAAGACTAGTCGCTGCGTTCGACTATCCAACCATCAATACCACGTGTCACCGGCACGTGGTTTTTTGATGCACCAAAGCGGCACCGTCAGGCCCGCATGCCTTGAGCCCGTCGCCATGTCCGCGATTGCTCTTGGACGTCCAATCGTTGATGCAACTTGCTCCAA
>JABDKS010000525.1 GCA_013002105.1 Pirellulaceae bacterium
GATCAGCAGCGGTAGGGCGAAATCGCAGTTCTCTGCGTATCCATCGTCAAACGTAAATGTGATGGTTGGACGATAGGATTGATTGGAATCGACGCGACTCTGCAGTTCGCCCAACGTGATCGGTTCACAGTGCTCGAGACAATGGAGAACATGTCGTCGGAAATCGGTTCGCGAAATAGTCCAATCGTTTGGAAATTGATCGGCGACGCGATGGTAGAACGGTACATACATCGGCGCTGCACCCCGACGACAGTGGTCTTGCAATCGGGCGTGTCTTGTCGGGTTGGTCAGTGCGACTCTGGCGCGGAGTGCGATTTCACGAAGTCCCATGATGGCCTCCGGCCGGTTCACGCGATTGGGGTACCTATTCAGATCGATCTATAACCATTTACCACACAAACGGGCTCGATTTCGCCTGGGATGGGCACCATGATTGGGGAACCATCCGCTTTGCGGCGATCGGTCGGATTGTGCCGATTGTGGCAGCCAAGCTGGGTCGGGGATCAGAATCGACGTTCTGGTCAGCAAGATCGTTTGTGATCAGATAAACTTTGTGGTCTACCCGCTTCGTAACCTCGATGCCGCGACGCTCGCGCACCGATTTCACGCAGCCACCCCACGCTACCGATCAGAGAACGACCGACATGACGCTGCGTAATCCAAGAATCCTTTCGATCGCCTGCTTGGTGATATGGTTTAGTTCCGTTACCAGCCTGGCTGTGGGGGCCGATCGACCCAACGTCGTGATGATCGCCATTGACGATCTGAATGACTGGGTGGAGCCCCTGGGAGGTCATCCCGATGTAAAGACGCCGGCGATGAAGCGTTTGGCACAACGCGGAATAACGTTCACCAACGCGCATTGCCAGGCGCCGTTGTGTAACCCGAGCCGTACGTCACTGATGACCGGTCTGCGGCCGACGACCACGGGAATTTACGGTCTCGCGCCGTGGTTTCGTAACGTGCCCGCGTTTGCGGATGTCGTCACGATGCCGCAGTATTTTCAGCAGCGAGGCTACCGAACCTTGATTGGTGGCAAAATTTATCACGGTCGCGGTGGTCGCGGTACATCGCGAGCGTCCGAATGTGACGTGTGGGGACCGGGTGCCGGTGTCGGTGCAAAACCAGAGCAGAAGATTATCCCGCCTACACCAGGCGGTAATCATCCATTGATGGACTGGGGAACGTTTCCCCATCGCGACGAAGACAAAGGTGACTGGACGGTCGCGTCGTGGGCAGTCGATGAACTGGAAAACATGCCCAACGAAAAACCATTCTTTTTGTCCGTCGGTTTCTTCCTGCCCCACGTTCCCTGTTATGCCACGCAAAAGTGGTTTGATCTGTATCCGATGGACACGCTGACGATGCCGCCGATCTTGAAGGGGGATCGGGACGATACGCCGGAATCGTCGTGGTATATCCACTGGGATTTGCCGGAGCCGCGATTGAGTTGGCTGGAGAAAAATGATCAGGTCAAACCGCTGGTTCGCGCCTATCTGGCGTCGATCAGTTTTGTTGACAGCCAAGTCGGCAGAGTGATCGAAGCGGTTGAGAATTCGCCGTACGCCGACAATACGATTGTGGTTTTGTGGAGCGACCACGGCTATCACTTGGGCGAGAAATTGATCTCCGGCAAGAACACGCTCTGGGCGCGGTCGACGCGCGTGCCATTGATCTTTGCGGGCCCCGGAATTCCCGAAGGTCGAACGTCGGGGGCACCGGTTGAGTTGTTGGACTTGTATCCTACACTCGCCGAGATGGCAGGCTTGGATTCACCCCCGCGCGTTGAAGGTCTCAGTTTGGCACCGCAAATCAAAGACCCCAACGCACAACGAGACCGGCCAGCTATTTGTACGCACAACGCGGGGAACCATTCGGTGTGCGACACGCGCTGGCGGTACATCGTGTACGCCGATGGTGGCGAAGAATTGTACGATCGAGATGCCGATCCCAACGAGCACGTCAATTTGGTCGGACCAGGAACAGAGCGTTCGAAATACGCGGATGTGATCAGCGGGCTCGCTCAATGGTTACCCGAATCCGACGCGCCGCTCGCTCCGGGCAGTGCCCACCGAATTCTTGAAAAGCGTGACGACGGATTCTACTGGCAGGAGAAGCGGATCGATCCCGCCGCAGCCGTAAAATAGTCCCTAACAACGGTAAAAACGCGGCATCAAATCGCTTCCTTTTCCCGAATCTCAGGTTTTATGAGCTAGGTTTCACAGACCTTCCTCACGAATCATGGGACTTGCTCTATCGGCGACGCCATCACCAGTCCGTTGGACATCGTTCTCTTGGTTTGCGCTGTAGTCGGGATCCCGGTCCTGATTTGTGCGTTACCAATCGCGATGGGCATTTGTTTCAGGATGCGTCGCCGACTTGTGGCGTCAGATGATTTGTCCGTGCCCCCGAGGCACAGACGCTCGCCGACCCACAGACACTCGTTCGCACTCGTTCCTGCAGGTTTCGTGCTGCTCGTTATCGGTGCCCTTGCCTTCGTGATCGCCCTGGTTGGAATAAGTGGTTAATCGCGAACGATGCTGTCGGCAAACACGATTGATCCGTCTCAGGCAGACCAGACCCGCTCATTGCGTCGGAGCGATCTCGACTTTGCAAGCTCGAATGCCGCTTGCGCTGTTGCCGCCGTTGAACAACATTGAGATGCTGTAATATCTGGCTACGAATGTTTGTCGCTGGAACCAGTGTTCAACTAGATTTGTATTGTCGACTGGGACCTGTCCTGGCGCGACTTTGCCAGAACAGGTCATCAGCTACAACATACTTAGTTCATTGCTGCGAGTGTTTCAGCGAACCTCCCGACTGGACCCGACGCCAGCTTTGGTACGATTTGGTTATCGCGTCACCAACATCCCATTGAATGAAACGTAAGACTTATGGCGGATAGCACACCTATTGCAAAGCATGACGACCAGACCAAACATTTCATGGACGGGTTGATCCGTCGCAATCCAGGACAAAGAGAGTTTCATCAGGCAGTACGGGAATTCACCGAGTCGGTTATGCCGTACGTGATGGAGCATCCGAAATACAGAGACGCACAAATACTCGAGCGGATGACGGAGCCGGATCGAATCGTTATTTTTCGTGTGACGTGGGAGGACGATGCCGGAAACGTTCGTGTCAATCGTGCGTGGAGGGTTCAGTTCAACAACTCGATTGGACCATACAAGGGCGGCTTGCGTTTTCATCCTAATGTCACACTAGGAGTGTTGAAATTCTTGGGGTTCGAACAGACATTCAAAAACAGTTTGACCGGATTACCGATGGGCGGCGCCAAGGGCGGTGCGAATTTCAATCCCAAAGGCAAAAGCGACAACGAAGTAATGCGATTTTGTCAGTCACTCATGATCGAATTGCATCGGCACATTGGTGAAGACACCGATATTCCGGCGGGCGATATCGGTGTCGGCGGGCGCGAGATCAGTTATCTGTTTGGCCAGTACAAACGATTGCAGAACCGCTTTGTCGGCGTTTTGACCGGTAAAGGACTCGCGTTTGGCGGTAGTTTGGTACGCACCGAGGCGACCGGATACGGATGTGTCTATTTTTGCGAAAACATGTTGAACCATCGTGATGACAGCGTCCGCGGTAAAACGTGTGTGGTGTCAGGTTCGGGAAACGTTGCGATTTACACGGCCGAAAAAGCGACAGAGTTGGGTGCGAAAGTCGTAACGCTTTCGGATTCGTCAGGATTTGTCCATGATCCCGATGGGATCGATGCCGAGAAACTGGCATTCATCAAGAACCTCAAGGAAGTTCGTCGCGGGCGGATTTCGGAGTACGCTGAAAAGTATCCTCAAGCGACCTTTCACGCCGATCAGCGACCCTGGAGTGTTCCCTGTCAACTTGCGTTTCCCTGTGCAACACAGAACGAGCTCAATGGTGACGAGGCAAAGGTCTTGATCAACAACGGCGTTGAAACGGTGTGCGAAGGTGCCAACATGCCGACCGAGTTGGCCGGCGTCCACGCGTTTTTGGATGCCAAGGTTTTGTTCGGTCCTGCCAAAGCGGCGAATGCTGGTGGGGTGGCTGTCTCTGGTCTGGAACAAAGCCAAAACGCGTTACGGCTCTCTTGGGGGCGAGAGGAAGTCGACAGCCGATTGCAAACCATCATGAAAGACATCCATAACAAGTGTGTGATCAATGGTCATTCCGATGACTACGTGAACTACGTTGATGGAGCGAATCTCGCAGGATTCATCAAGGTTGCCGACGCGATGTTGGCGTACGGCGTGGTTTGATTTCCACCCGTTCGCCTACGACTTGACGAGCCAACAAGCACGATCAGTTTGACGGTAGCGCCACGTTCGCCGTCTCATTGCGGCGGTGGAAAATAACCGTTGACGGCTCTGAACGGGGACCGCAATAAAAGTGCATCGGACGCTGGCCGCGATTTCTGCCGATGACCAATAACAGGTCGCCATGAAGTTGATAAATCGCATTGTTTCGTGGTGCGTTGGGTTTGTCGGGGTTCTTGGCTAGCCAAGTCATCTGCTTGGGCGACGTGGTTGGGTCAAGGGTATAGCTGCCGGCCCAGATCAATTGTTTCTTGTCACCACCATGGATCCAGGTGTAGGTGAGGGTGCCGTTGTCCAATACCATTTCGCCGGTAGTGTCGCCGTCGATGTGCGCGACCCAGGTGCCTTGGATCTCATGTTGGTGCGATGCCAGATCCTCTTCCGCGGCCAAGCAACATAACGACGAGAGAAAAACAATGGAACCGAAGAGTCCGCACGACAGAATCGTGGCGAGATTGAATCGAGTGATCATGGGTGAAACCTGAGAGGGAAAAGGAGGACAGCAAGTACCCGCGGGACGGAAGTTTGATGATATCGCAGCGCGTCCTGCCAGGGCCCGTGGTGGGCCAGGGTTCTGTGTCTAAGTTGAATCACTTGATCGGCCAGTCGATTCGTGCGGGACTTGGAGATGAGGGCCGCCCGTTGTCCACGTCGCGGCCCTGTCGACGTCGCGGCCCTGTTGACGTCGCGGCCCCATTGACGTTGTGACAAGGTACCCCGCGTGAGTGATGTGGGGCCGATAAGCGGCTTGGAACCGCCCGTGGATGGTTCAAATGGTCGCATCTCGGAAAATGACGGCTATTTGTGGACTGACACCGCTTGTCCATTTTTGCCGTTCCATCGATAGTGTCTCCAAGAAATTTCGGTCGTCCAACGATCTTCGATGACTGGACTGCCAAATGTGTTCCCTGTTACTCGATTTGTGAAAAAAGAATCGCCATGAGTGTGTTGGTTACGCAACAAGCCCCTGACTTTACCGCGCAAGCTGTGATGCCCGATGGACAATTCAAAGAGGTTTCTTTGAGCGATTACAAGGGCAAGTATGTCTTGCTCTTTTTCTGGCCACTGGATTTCACTTTTGTCTGTCCAACCGAAATTATCGCGTTCAGCGATCGCGCTGGCGATTTTGAGGCGTTGGGAGTTCAAATCCTGGGCGTTTCGATCGATAGTCACTTCACTCACTTGGCTTGGACGAATTCGGCTCGCGATCAAGGCGGAATCGGCAAGACATCTTATCCCCTGATTTCGGATTTGAATAAACAGATTTCGCGTGACTACGACGTGTTGCTGGACGGTGGCGTGGCGCTACGTGGACTGTTTTTAATCGACCAAGAAGGCGTGGTGCGGCACCAAGTAGTCAACGATTTACCATTGGGTCGCAGCGTGGACGAGGCGCTGCGAATGGTAAAGGCACTACAGTATTTCGAGAAAAACGGCGAAGTGTGCCCAGCCAACTGGCAAGAAGGCAGCCGCACCATCCAACCGGACGTAGAAAAGAGCAAGACGTTCTTTTCTGCCGAATACAGCCAGTAGTGCTTGCTGGTCACCTGCTGAATCCCCGGACCGTCGTGCGTTGATGATCAAACGTCATCGCGGACGGTCGTGTAGGAATCGACGGTCGCGTGGGATCGTATGCTGAACTTCATTCGCGTATGATTGGCGAGACGCTCGCTCCCTTTCAATCCGGTCGACAGCTATGTGGAAAACCGATCCATCCGATGAACCGATTCTCGGTTTGGCCACGTGGCAGCACGGAGACTCGGCTTGGTCGATCGATGCTCGCGGCGGTGACACTGGAATTCGTCTCATCGACGCTGACTTGATATCCAACGGACTCGCATCGAATGCTGGCGAGTATTGTCGGCTGGCAGCGGTGGATGACGCCAACGTGCCGCGGATTGTTGAGCAGTTTGTACGGGGAGACGAACTCCATTTGTCGTTGCCCCAAGCGGAAGGCACCTTTGGTGTCCAACTCACGCTCACCCCAATCACGTGCGATGCAGATCGATTGGTGTTGGAAACAATCATTTCCATCCAAACAACGTTGCTCGATACGCACCCGATGCTGGACGTGATTGCAGACGCCGAGCAGACAAGCAAACTGAATGCTGCTGCGACGGACGAGATGAGCGGCGCGCCGTCGGTATCGATCGCCCAGCAACGTGATCACAGCACGGCGATCCTGCTGGGGCGTCACGACAGTCCCTTCACTTCGGATCGAACAGGTCTGGATCGCTTATCGTTACGGCTGTTCGGTGACTTTCTGGAAAAGGGTGTGATCCGCAAAGCACGTCCGTGGCTCGTGCTGTCGCGATCGACCACCTCGCCCGACGCGAGTTCGCTGGAGGCATTGCTGGCCGAATTAAACGCGAGTCCGCTGCCGTTGACTCCTTGACCTGCGAAGCGTGAACGATGCTCGCTCCGAATGAGTCGTGATTCTTAAAGAACTTGACCGATCAGTCAGAGACGCTTGAACGTGCAGAAGGTCAAACGATTCGAGTCGAGATTCACAAGTTGTCGGACGAGGATCAGATTTGTTTTTTCGACACGCAACATCGAAACTTCGTTTGCTGCGAAAAAGTTTCTTTACGACGCGGTAGCTTGACGATGTATCTAGAGTATCTTTACTTAATACGTGGGATC
>JABDKS010000527.1 GCA_013002105.1 Pirellulaceae bacterium
CCTGTGCACCTTCCCTTGCTGATTTGCGGTCCTTTCGCTAATTTCACGCTATCGCTGTGCGGATCGAATGGTCGATTCGTCACGTAATTTCCCCCTCCCCATAGCATCTGGGACGAAGGGCGAGCGGTGGTTTTGCCATCCATGCCCTGGAAACGTGCAATCGTTTCTCGTAGCCCGCTGTGGAAACCAAAGAAGGAATTTGTCGTATGGCAAACCCGATCGTGCAAGAAATGATCGAAGCCGGTGTGCATTTTGGCCACCGAACGAGTCTCTGGAATCCGAAGATGGCACCGTACATCTTTGGTCGTAAAAACCAGATTCACATTATGGATATCCGCGAGACACTTCGCGGTATGCTTCGCGCAAAGAAGTACCTCAATCAAGTGGCTGCCGGTGGTAGTTTGATTCTCTTTGTCGGTACCAAACGTCAAGCAGGCGAAGCAGTCGAGGCGCAAGCCTTGCGATGCGGGATGCCATTTGTCTCGGAGCGTTGGCTCGGTGGCACTCTGACGAACTTTCGAACCATTCGCAGCCGGCTTGGACGCTTGGAAGAACTGGAGACGATTCGCGGCAGTGACGCGATCGACAACTACAGCAAAAAAATGCAGTCGTCGCTGAACCGCGAATACCGCAAGATGTATCGTAACTTGAACGGTTTGCGAAACATGAACCGTTTGCCCGAGTGTTTGTTCATTGTCGATCCAGGCAAAGAACGAAACGCAGTTCGCGAAGCCAAGCGATTGGGAATCACGACGGTCGCGTTGATCGATACCGACAGCGATCCGAGCAACATCGATTTGCCGATTCCCGGCAACGACGATGGGATTCGCAGCGTGGATCTGATCCTGCGTCAGCTGTGCGATGCTGTGATCGCTGGCAAGGGACAAGCGGCAATGGCGAAGGGCAAGGAGGCTGTTGCAGAAGCACCACCGGCCGCGCAAGCACCGCCGGCTGCTGCGGAAGCTGCCCCAACTGCTGAAGCACCCGCCGCTGAAACACCAGCTGCCGAAGCACCCGCTGATCCGCCCGCCGAAGGTTAATGGCAACTCGGCGTTCGTTGTTCCCAAGCGGTGGTTGCATTCGCCGCGTGACACGATCGGATGATTCCGATGCCGCGTCACGGGCGACGCGGCGTTCGGGAACACGGCACGCGGAGAGAGACGCTGCATAGAGGAAACCGCGGCGGTGAGAATTAGCCGCCTACGTTCCATCGCGAGGCAACCGAATTCTCGGTGCCGATTCGGCCCAACTGCCGAAGCAACAAACAATTACCCACCAAAAATTCGAATCGAGACGAGTAGGAAGGAATACTATGGCCATTTCAGCAAAAGACGTCAG
This sequence comes from Pirellulaceae bacterium, assembly GCA_013002105.1. Next base: position 1,339 of record JABDKS010000527.1, read on the forward strand.
CGAACTAAGAAAAGCCACTGGCGCCGGAATGATGGATTGCAAAAAGGCGCTGCAGGAGTCCGATGGGGACATCGATGGTGCCCTGGATTATCTTCGCAAAAAGGGTCAGAAGGTAGCTGCAAAACGGGCTGACCGCGAAGCCAACGAAGGCGTTGTGGTTGCGTTGACCGATGGAGACCGAGGTGCCTTGTTGGCGTTGAGCTGCGAGACCGATTTCGTCGCCAAGAACGAAGACTTCATCGCATTGACCAATGACATTGCCAAGTTGGCGATGGACAAGAAGTTGACGTCCAAAGACGATTTGGTCGCCATGGAGTTCGATGGAGCGACCGTTGGCGAAAAACTGGTTGAACAGACTGGCAAAATCGGTGAAAAGATCGAGGTTTCCGACTTCCAGGTGATCCAGGGCGACAACATCGCCTCTTATGTTCACGCTGGCAGCAAAATCGGCGTGTTGGTCTCTTACAAGGATGGTGGCAAGGACGACGCGAGTCAGTTTTTTCGAGGCATTGCGATGCACATCGCTGCCATGAGCCCTTCGATCCTGAGCCCCGACGAATTTGATCCTGAGTTCGTGGCAAAGGAATGCGAAGCGCTGCAAGGACAGATCAAAGTCGAAAACGAAGACCGTGCACGTTTGGGCAAGGCGCTCAAGACTGTTCCGCAGTACGCCAGCAAATCGCAACTGACACCCGAAGTGATGGCGAAGGCGGAAGCTGACATCAAGGCCGAGTTGGAAGCCGAAGGGAAACCAGAAAAGATTTGGGACAAGATCGTGCCTGGCAAACTGGACCGTTTCATCGCGGATAACACCCTGTTGGACCAAGATCGCTGCTTGCTCAGCCAGTTCTTTGCCTTGGACGATACCAAGACGGTCGAAGCCGCGATCAAAGACTTCAGTCCCGATGCCCAGATCGTCGCGTTCAAACGCGTAGCGGTCGGTTAGGGCCCTCGGGCTCCAGAATCGGTATTCTCGCCAGTTCAATGAGACCATCATTCCGCCGTCGGAGGATTCCGACGCCGCGAACCTTATGAACCTCGTTGATCCCCCATCGGGATCAGCGAGGTTTTTTCGTATCATGTCGCCACACGTGGCGCCCTGGTGTCATTCTTCCTGTCTAAGAATCTAAGTTGTTTGCATCGAATGTCTGGTCAGACCAAACTGAAATACCAACGCGTCATTTTGAAACTCAGCGGCGAAAGCCTCGCCGACGCGAGCGGCCGTGGGATCAGCGGAGCTGAATCTGCTGACATCGCATCGCAGATTTCCAAAGCTCAACAGTCCGGGTGTCAAATCGCGATCGTGATCGGCGGTGGCAATATTTTGCGTGGTGCACAGTTTTCGGATGGCAACACGACGGTTCAGCAAGCCACGGCGCACTACATGGGCATGATGGCGACGGTGATTAATTCGCTGGCATTGCAAGATGCATTGGAGGCGGTCGGACTGACGACCCGTGTGATGTCGGCCATTCCGGTCGAAAAGGTTGCCGAAACATTTATTCGGCGTCGGGCCATTCGACACCTGGAGAAGGGCCGCATTGTGATCTTGGCAGCCGGTATCGGCAATCCATTTGTGACCACCGATACCGCTGCGGCCCAGCGTGCATTGGAACTGGACGCCGACGTTGTCTTGAAAGCGACGCGTGTTGATGGCGTTTATGACTCGGACCCAGAAAAGAATCCTGACGCGGTCCTTTTTGAATCGTTGTCTTACCGCGAAGTCAATGAGAAACAACTGCGTGTGATGGATGCGACGGCGATCGCCTTGTGCGAGGAGCATACCAAGCCGATCCTGGTATTCAATTTCAAGAAAGATGGCAACATTGTTCGAGCCGTCTCCGGCGACAGTGTTGGTACCTGGATCGGACGCTAGAAATCGGACGCTTTCCACTGATCAAACCGCGTCGCCGCCCTGGACGACGGACATCGCGCCGCGTCAAAATGCTAAACTGGAGGCTGGTTTGGGAACAGATAATGCAAGCCTGTTACACAAGCCGCCCACCAGCTGGATCGACGTCGGTCATCGACGCGAGCCAAAACAGCGCCCCGCGCGACTAGAATCTGTTCCGCTTATTCACCGAACTCAGCTGTCCAAGTTGATGACTTGGCAGCCCGTATCACTCCTCCTATTTTCAAGGATGCCAATATGAATGCTGATGAAACACTGATGGACGCCGAAGAGCGAATGGAAAAGGCGGTTGGCGTTTTAGGAAACAGTTTGTCAGGTATTCGCACGGGCCGCGCGACCCCGGGCCTGGTTGATTCATTGAAGGTCGATGTCTATGGGTCGACAACGCCCATCAAACAACTTGCCTCGATCGGCGTTCCTGAGCCGCAACAAATTGTGATCCGACCCTATGACGGTGGAACGATCAAAGAAATCGAGAAGGCGATCGTTGCGACCGATCTTGGGTTGAATCCGCAAAACGACGGTCGCATGATTCGACTCAATGTGCCACCGTTGTCGACCGAAGTACGCAAAAAAATGGTTTCGCGTATCAAGGAACTTGCTGAGGACGCCAAGATCTCCATTCGCAATATCCGTCGCGATGCCAACAAAGCGGCCGATCAGGGCGAGAAAGACAAGGAACTAACCGAGGACGATCGTGATCGCTTGAAGGAACAGGTTCAAGAGCTGACCAAAAAGTACGAAACGCAAGCGGGCGAAATGGCAAAAGCACGCGAAGCCGAAGTGCTGGACGACTAGTGATCAGCGGATCGCTAAGCCCAGCGAAAATAGTCTTCCCTTGCGGATGCTTCGATGCCACAAACTCTCCATTGCCCGCAGTGTACAAAAGCCGTTAGCGTCGGCGATGATTCGTCTGGCAAACGGGTGAAGTGTCCGCACTGTGAGAAGGTGTTTCTGGCGCCCGGTTTTGCACCGGCGTCCAATGACGATGACGACGACTGGTTGCAGTTGGATAATGATCCACCCAAGACGGCTGCACCAGTCGCTGGAACGAACTCTCCGCCAACGGTTGACGTTAGCGATGAGGATCCATTTACCGATCTGTCACTTCCGGGGCAAACGCCCGCGAGTGGTTCAGTCCAAAACTCGGCACTGCCGGGCGAAAGTCGCCCCCACGCAGAAACACCCGACTCGAATGGGTCCGACCAAGAATTGCCAGACCCAGATTCAGCGTTTGACGATTTTGGATTGAGCGACCTGCCACCCGTCCCCGACTCGTCCAGTGACGATGAGGCGGCGATATTGGCGAAGTTCGGTTCGGCGTTGAAGGATTTTACTGCGAACGTCGAACCGCTGCCCGGCACATCGGCCGGTGGGTCGCGACCGGGTCCGTCCGACCCGAGATCAGAGTCGCCTGCATCGACATCAGCCGACGCACGAGCTACGCCGAAAGCATCGCCGCCGAGCGCCGATGCGGTCGAGTACGCCAGTGAGTATCGGGTCAAATGCAAGATTTGTGGCTCGAATTTGTACGCCAAAGCCTCGCAGCAGGGAAAAAAGATCACGTGCAGTGATTGTCATTCACAAGTCACGGTCCCGCCGCCACCGAAGATCAAAACGAAGATAAAGATTGACGTCGAAAATGCGAAGACGTTTGGTTTCGAGGAGGCACCGCAACAAGCACGCCGTGGTGATCCCTATCGGAAATCGGCAAATGAGTTGCTGCAGCAGGCAGAACTGGAGGAAGAGCAGAAGGACAAGGATCCGACGGTAGTCTACGACGATGACACACCGAGCATTCGTCAGTGGGCGATGGACGTTTTCGGCGTGTTCTTGGACCCCAGCGTCATCGTTCACTGGCTCGGTCTTTCAACCTTCGCCGCGATTCCCGCGTTCATTGCTTTGTCGTTTGAATCCCCGATTCTGTTGGTCGGATTGGTGATCGGTGGATTGGTGTTGGCGGCGTTGGTGGTCAGCTGCGGATTTGCGATCATGCAATCGGTCGCCAATCAACACGAGTCGGTGAGCGATTGGCCTGAAGCGAACCCGACTGCTTGGATGGACGATTTGGTCGTTGCAGTGTCTGCCGCCGCCCTGGCCGGCGTTCCCATTTGGGCACTGACCACGTTCGCATTCGGCCCCCATTTGCTCGCGGCTGCAGGCACCATGTTCGCAATCTATGCACTTTTCCCCTTTTTCATTCTGTCGATGATGGACATGCAAAGCATCTTCGTTCCATTCTCGCCCGAAGTCGCCAAGAGCGTGTCGCGGTGTCAAGAATCTTGGGGCGGCTTATATCTGTCGTCTGGCCTGTTATTTATGGGATTGTTTTTGTTGTACGTGGCTCTTTCGGCGGCAGCCGCCGGGCCAGCGGTGGCGATCGCAATCTTCGCCACCATCGCCGTTGCATTCAGTTACTTCGCAATGATCGGACGGCTGGCCTACGCAATCGGCCAGGCCGTCAACGAGCCTGCCCGCGTGTCGGAACGCCCGCCACGCGAGGACCGTGATGCCGGATCCGCCGACTGAGTGATCAGGCAGTCCCTCGAATTGCAACTGAGAGAAATTCTCTGCGGCGGATTATCGGTGGGCTCGCCGTGCGTCCCCGCACGCAACCCACTACGTTCTTGCATCAGGCCACTTTCGAGCAACAAGGCTGATTGCTGAACAAAGGAACAGCGTCCCGCGGGGAGGTGATCGGTTCGTTTTTGGCAGCGTCAGCCGTGTATACCCGATCGAATTGGGTCGCCGATCGCATGAACCGGGTAGCAAGTGTCTTCGTACCGACTAGTGTGATTGGAGGGGCCAAAATAGAGATGCTAGAGGGGTATGGCGGGGGTAGTCGCAGAGCGCGTGCATGTGCCAGTTTTTTGGAGCGTGTCCCTCTGATTCAGTGTAGAAAATCAATCGGGTGGATTGTCACGTATAGAATGACGGTGCACGCCGTCGCGGTTTTGGTTCAGGAGTATCGCAGCAATATCACTGCGGCGATAACTCTGTTCCACGTGCGGCCGGCGTCACTCCTGGCGAGTTCCAGGCAGCATTGACCCATCCGTGCAACAACGCTCGTAACACCACGCTCAACTTCGTACCGTCTCGTCCTATCATGCCCGTCGTCGACGAATTTTCACCTCGACCCAATAACGGCCCAAGCGTTCGTGATCCGGATGGATCATGGGCAATGCCCTTGGTTACGATTTCGTCACTCAAGGTTTATTTGTCCTATTCGGTATTCGTGGCCGCCGCGGTGCTTGGCGGACTTCTCTGGGTGGTTCACGAACAACAGGGCAACTTTGATTTGCCAGCCGTGATGTTGATCGGTGTTGCATTCTGGACGATCGGATGGATGGTGCAGTTCACGGTCTACAGTTTTTTTCGGTTCGTGCTCGGTGCACCGATTGATTCGATCACTGTTGGGCTGCTGGGTATCGAAACTCGGCCGCGATATTGGGATGCCCGAACCGCGCTGGGCGTGTCGGTGACGTCGCTCGTGTCATTGGTCCTCGTCGGCGCGTTGATTGTTCTGGCAGAACAGTTTGTCAACGGGACTCAACCTTGGGGGCAAATGTTGACGATCTGGCATGCACCTGGTTTTGGGCTGGGTGCCGCAGATACGATTTGGCTTGGTGGTGCGTGGTTATGTTGGGTGCAGGCGGTCTGTCAGCTTTATCCGCTGCCACGGTCGATCGGACGCGTCACACTGATATCGGCTGTTTCGATTTTGACGCAGCGGATGGGGGAATCCTTTCAAGTTCACTTCTCGACTCGGTCATTGCAGATGATCGCCATCCTGACCGGTATGATTGCGGTGGCAGCGATCGCAAGACTCCAGTTTGGGTTTGCACCTCAATGGGCTTTCTTGACGTTGTTGGCGGTCTTGCTTTGGGGTTCGGCCAAAGCCGGTGACGTGCGAGATTTTGTGCTGGGATTTGATACGTCTCGTGAATGGCAGCAGGATGATTTTGATCTTGAATTTCCTCGGCACGCTCGCATCGCGCGTGGCGAAGGGTTGCTGTACCGAGTGGCTTCGATCGGCCGACGTCGGCGATTGCGAAAGGTTTTGCAGTCGGAGCGGCAAGAAGCCAGTGATGCGTCGCGGTTGGACGGTGTGCTGAACCAACTGCACAGTTCTGGTCGTGATTCGTTATCGGCGGCGGATCTGGCGCTGTTGGATCGCGTCAGCAAGAGTTTGCGACGACAACGTGAGAGCGAATCGGCTGAACGATCTCAAAGCGACGATGCCCGTTCTGGTGACGCCTGACACCACCAACACGCGGATACTGGCGTTGTCGCACGGATGGCTTCGCGGCGATGAATGCGGCGAAACGTGTCAGCGACCCCCTCTTGGCCGCTTTGACACCCCGAATAATCGGTGTAACCCGTCCACTCGCAGGATCCTCACCCGACTTTGCGAGCTAAATCCCACTAGTTCAGACGCGGCGTAGATCGGTCCGAAAGTAGCGGCATAGGTTTGTTTCGTGCCCTTGCCGCGCCCGCGGTAGGCAGCGGCTTTGATCGCATCCGAATCGCAACCAAAACCACGACCATGCTCACCGATCCCAACCAAGCGGCGTCGACTTCCCTGCCCCCGTCGTCGGCCTCCATGGTGGTTGCAGTTGCCAACGACTGCTCCGCGCCCGCCGCGCTAGAAAGCGAAGTTGAACAGTTGGCCGAGGCGCTCGCGGCCCGGTACGAAGAACTTTCGCTGATTCACAATCTGTCGGCAAGCTTGACGCTCGGCGAAGCGCCCATCACGGTCATCGAAAAACTTTTGGCCGAACTCCTGCGTTGTACCGATGCCGATACGCTGGCGATTCTCCTGGAGCCAGACGAGGCAAGCGAAGCCGTCGCGTCCGTCCATTGCGTCGGTGTCGATGTTGATCGAACATTGCTGACCAGCGTTGCAATAGAAACGGAACTGCAAGCACAGCAACTCTTTGGTGGATTACCACCGATGTCGCTTGTCAACGCCTTGCAAGTCGGCGATCAGCCAATGATGCGAGCGATAGTTGTACCGATCGAAGGCCCATCTCATTCGCTAGGGCGAATGATTGCGATCCGCGCGGGTGAGCGAAAGGAATTCGGAACGATCGAAGCAGATCTGATGAAATCGACATCCATGATGTTGGGCATTCATCTAATCAATCAACGACAATACATCGAATTGCAGCAAATTTTCGAGGGTACGATCAATTCGTTGGTGTCAGCTCTCGACGCCAAAGATAACTACACAAGCGGTCACAGCACGCGTGTATCAGAATTGACTGTCGAACTGGCAACGCGACTCGGATATGACGATGAGGGTTTAAGTCGCGTGCGACGCGGCGGAATCTTGCACGATATCGGCAAGATTGGTGTTGATGACGCCGTTTTGCGAAAGCCGGGTAAGTTGACTGATGACGAGTTTGATCAAATCAAACAGCATCCGATCTTGGGCTACGAGATCTTGAAAGGGATCAGGCAGTTCCGCGATATTTTGCCGGCCGTTCGCAACCACCACGAATCTTGGGACGGGCGTGGATACCCCGACGCGCTGGCGGGTAATGAAATCCCGCGCGATGCTCAAATCATGGCCGTTGCTGATGCGTTCGATGCGATGACGAGCGACCGACCCTACCGTTCGGGGATGTCGCTCGAGAAAGTCGTATCAATCTTTCAAGACGGCCGCGGTAAACAATGGGCTCCGGACGTCGTCGACGCATTGCTGGCGATGCCTGATGTGATGCAGCGGTATGCAAGACGCGAGTCAGATTCTCCCGCGCCGACCTCTTAAGAGTTTGACGTGGCGATCAGACCGCGTCCTCTTGCGTTGTCGAATACCGCGATGCAATTCGATCCTCGCCAGCGTTTCATATCAGGCATATTCGACCTGAGAACACGCGGGACATCTCCACCGATCCCTGATTGCGCCCCGTATCTCAAAGTGCCGGGGTTGAGAAATGGCAGATATGCGGCGACACTTGGTTTCTCCAAGTGGGTGGATCATTTGTTCTCTGCCTGCTTTTGTTCTCGTCAGGATGTGCGACCGCAATGCTCTTGATTGCAACCGATGAAGCTGGCTACGGCCCCAAGTTAGGGCCGCTTGTGATTGGTGCGACGACGTGGCATTTGCCAACGGGTTGTTCCACCGAGTTGGACGATTTGCAACGTTTGTTTTCACCGCTAGCCGAATCACACCAAGTCGCGGGTGTCAAAGTCGTCATCAACGATTCCAAGGCGGTGTTTAAACCAAAGTCGTTGTCATCAAAGTCGTCATCGTCCAAATCGGGGACCGATTCATTGCAGTCGCTGCACTGCACGGTCAGCGCGGCAAATTTTTGGCATTGTTGCCAGCATCGTCGGTTTGTCGATTGGATCGCCGCTATCGCTCCCCATGACCGCGCTGCGATCGACCAAACGCCATGGTTGTCAGATCTGGACCAAGGCGAGTTTGACGTTGGTGACGAACTGGAAACAGTCGTTGCAGCCTGGCGACGCGAGGGTATCGAATTATCCGATGCTCGAGCACGAATTCTACCGGCAGCTAAATTCAACCATGCGTGCGATGGCGGACTCAATAAAGCGGACTTGCTGTCGGAAACAACGTTGGGCATGGTCCGCGAGATCTTGACCGCACCGTCCAACGACTCCGATCAAAGCTCTGCGTCGCCACGCGACGCCAAACGTAACGCCATCGTTTTTTGCGATCGCCACGGAGGCCGACGCTACTACGCCGGCGTATTGCAGCACGTGTTCGACGGCGCGAGCGTGCAAGTAGTTTCCGAATCGAAACATTTGAGCGTCTACCGTGTGAGCAGTGAATCGATCGACGCGACCATTCATTTTACGGTCAAAGGAGATTCGTTCGCTCCGGTCGCTTTGTCGTCGATCTATGCCAAGTACATCCGCGAACGGATGATGCAGTCGCTCAATCGGTATTTTGCAAAATTCCACAGCGATCCGACCGCCCTTCGACCGACCGCCGGCTATCCCACCGATGCCGATCGGTTCTTAAACGATATCGGTTCCATCATCGACCAAAAACAGATCGATCATCGAAACTTGGTACGACAAAGATGACTTGGCGAGGCACAGCGAGGATCGGTTGGTTTTGTCTTCTGATCGTGAATGCGGCACATGATCAGTCGGGCTGACGGATCCACTGTCGGATTCGCTTCCGTTTACTTCGCGTCGGTAGCCGTTCGATTTCTGTGGCGGTTGAACGCTTGAAGTCTTTTTGGTTCGATTCGACGCGACTGGTGCTCGCTAGTTGCGTGCTGGCTGCACGCTGTGTGTCTGCGTCCGCCGACGGCGTGTTCGATGCGTCGACCAAAACGGATGCTGCCACCGGCGGATCTGACGCTCGCCTGGATGAGCTGGAATCCACGCCGTTTTGGCGGGCAGCCAGGTTACTGATTCCGGTCGTATTGACCACGGTCGATTCAAAGGATGGATGTTGCCCACGGTTGTCGGCTATCGCAGCGCGACGCGAATCTGTTTGACTGTCCGAATTTTGCAATGCACTGAATGCTTTGGGATCGGGCGACAACCGATCCAGCGGGACGGCCAGTTCTTCGTAGGACGACGGGACTTGTGTTGTCGCCGGAGTATTCGGCGGAATCGGCCAATGGGGCATCGCCTCCAGTTCCGACGGATTCGGCGGAGCGGTGAACTGTGTGCCGGCGATCATATCCAAGTGGCTGGTGCCAAGAGCCGATTGTGTCGGTCCGGTCGCTTCTTCGGGTATGACCGACGCGTCGGGAATGGGTTGATAGCGACGGAAAGGCAGGGAAGCCAGTGTGCCGCCGGCGACAAGAAGCACGCCTAAAGTGAGATTTCGCAAGGTGAAGGCTCGGAGCTGGGTGGAATTGAAAATCCCACAACCGAGCGAAAATGCAGGGCGAAAGCGGGATGGCCAGCTTCGTCCATGAAAATAACTACGTCTTGCTTCGTGCAATGAAGTTAAATCGGTCCCACGGATATCCCAACTCCAGGAATTCTGTCAACTTTTTCTCAAGTCACCCGCTTGGCCATCAAATCCGATCCAACTCCCGCCCATCCAACTTGCCCAACCCGGTGGACTATTCGAGCAATGGTGGCGAGGAGGGCAATGGTGGCGAGAAGGGCGATGG
>JABDKS010000528.1 GCA_013002105.1 Pirellulaceae bacterium
GTCCGAGGGTGTGTGGTAACCGAGGTGTAAACCAAAACCGATTCCACGAGTCAGTGCTAGAAAACAACCACTGTTTGGGTTGCGACACGAGAGCCGAATTCATTCCGCCGCCTCCACTGCCACTTCGTCGCGATTCGCTTTCTCGCCCGAACTTTTCGCCTTGGTGTCATCGCGGGCCTCTAATCGGCCCGCGTCGTCGGTGTCACCGGCTGTTGGATCAACTTCCTGCTTTGTCTCTGCAGTGCCGGGCGATGATTCATTTTTGTCCGGTTCGCTCGCGTCTTTTCGATCCGCTGGTGCACCGCCCGAGTCATCCGGTGCCTCCGCTCGCCCAGGATCATCCGTATCACTCATTGATGGCGCGGCCGCTGGCCGGTCATTGGGTTGCTCTTTGGTTGATTCCATGACCGCTCCCTCGCCGGATTCACCAACAGATTCGTCGGTGGCATCGTCGGGAGTCGACGGATCATCGTTCGCATCGGGCGATGGACCGCTCGGCGATTTTTGATTCGATCCGGCCGCAGGCTCCTCCAAGACGCCAATGGCCGCCGGTGCAGGGATCGCCTCTGGCGGACCGGCGAGCCCCATGGGATCGTCGATCGGCCGATCCAGCATCACGATGTATAGCCGAGGATCGTTTATCGAAAACTCTCCTTGCAAGTATTCTTGGGGACTGGGAATCAAATGCTCGATTCGTCGGATCTCAACGGGCTTATCGTTATGGGTATGTCGGAGGTGATCGACCATCGACTGTCGGACATGCTCGTAACGTGCCCTTAGACGGACCCATTGCTCGGCGGCCAACGGATCCACCGCGGCCAGTTCGCGCGGCGGGCCGGGCGGTTGATAGATCTCGGTCAAGAATTCAGCCAACATAAAATGCCGGTGATACTTTAACCGCGGCCACTGTCGATCCAGGCTCGGGTACTTCGTTTCGATCCGTTCGCCGGATCCCTGCGTGACCGCAGCCTCAATCAAATGGCTGGGTCCGGGATCGGGAGCAAAGAATGCATAGCCACGATCCAGATAGAGGAACTCGGCGTACGGGGCCAGCGGGGCAATCAAACTACCGACAATCGCTGAATTACCGGTCTGAAACGCGAGCGGCGGCAAAGCGACAGCTAACAAGTGCCCGCAAATCAACAGACTCAGCAGCGACCGGACGACTGGTGACGCAGCGGGTGCATCGCTGGAGCCATTGGACGTCGACGGAGCATCCGTTTGATCAGTCTGGCGCGTCTCGGCCGGCGATTGACTGTTCTGCCCTCGCTTCGGCGTCGATTCATTGGTGCGATTATTCTTCGCCATCGGTCAACGTATCTTGTTGGGGACTCCAGTCGCAAACCTCTACGTTAACTCCCCCGTTGGCGAAGTATAGGCATAGACGTGTGATTCGCCGTAAACGACCCCTGGCATCCCCATCCCGGCGTTTGGCGAAATCCACTGCGACCCGAGTGACGCCCCCACCGAGCCTCGATTGTCGACAGCAGCGTCGAGAACGAAAAAAGCCGCGTTCAGTGTGAACGCGGCTTTTCGCTAGTTAGATCGGGCAGTTGACGATTGGGGTCGTCGCCCGAGTTTCGTGTTCGCTACGACTCGTTTAACGAGTTGCAACGTCCGTTGCGTCAAAGTCAAACGTCATTTCCGTGGTACTGCCGGCCTTCACATCGACCGTTCGTACTTGACTGACCGACTGACCTGCGATCGTCTTGGTCACGCGAACGGTGTAAGCCGCCCACTGTTGACCTGGTTTGAGCGCCTTGGTGCGGAACGTTCGGATCGAACCGCTGCCGTTTGTGTCATTGCCGGCCAAGTTGACTTTCGCGTCCGCTGGGACATGCAACTTAACGACGGTGATCACGTCGACAGGTTGCTCGGTCTTGGTCGTGTCCAAAACTGCCGGAGCAGGTTGTTCAACGGGTTGTTCAAATACGACTTGCTCGGTCGCACCGCTGCGCAACTTCACTTCCTTGCTGTCGGACTTGAGCTCACCACCAAGTTCGTAATCCACTTTCACCACATAGGTGTAGACGTAACCGTCTTTGAGGCCACGAGACATGAACTGCCGTACGGTTCCGCTGCTGGTGGTCGGATGACCGTTGACCGTTACCGTTGCGCCACCATTTGGAACTGCAACCGTCAACAAGGCGGCATCCGATTCGATAGCTGGCTTGTTCGACTGGTAGCTTGCCGAATCAGCAGCCGGATCGGGTGCAGGCGCTGTTGGAGCCGCTGGAGCGGATGCAGCAGGAGCCGTTGAACCTTCGATGATCGTTCCCGAGTCAATGATCGTTCCCGAGTCGATGATCGTTCCCGAATCGATGATTGTTTCGCCAGCAGGTGCGTAGGTGTTGTAAGACGTTTCGACAATAGGCGATTCGTAGGTGCCGGCGGAAGCGCCGAGCGAAACTGACGAAACAGGTGCCGCGTACGAGTGGGTCGCCGCAGATGCGTACACGACGCCGCCACCACTGCTGCCACCACTGTAAGTACCACCGCTGCTGCCGCCGCGGTAACTACCACCGCTGCTACCGCCGTGTGAAGAGCCGCCGCTGCTGCCGCCACTACTGCCACTGGATCGCTTAGCTTTTATCTTGGCGTGCAACCGTTGCAGAATTCCAACGCGACCACCGGACGAACCTCCCGAAGAACCACCGGAGGATCCATAGCTCGATCCGCCACCGGAGGACCCATAGCTCGATCCGCCGCCGGACGAACCGTGACTGCTGGAGCGGCTGCCAAGTCGGCTGAACAAACCGCCGCCTGAGGAGCCGCCGCTCGAGCCGCGACTGATGCCGCCGCCCGAGGAGCCTCCACTGGATCCACGACTGATGCCGCCGCCGGACGAACCGCCGGACGAACCACCAGAGCGACCGCCTAGCCGACTGAAGAGACCACCGCCGGACGAACTGAATCCGCCGCCGCTAGAGCCTCCGAACGAACCTCCCGAAGAGCCACCCGCAGCGGCTGGCTCGGAAATACTGATGAGGGCAGCAACCGCTACCGCACAAGCACATAAGCGCAAGATCTTCATAGATTGATAATTCCCACTCCTACTTATTGTCACGTTGTCTGGTTAAGAATCGCGCCCCCCGTCGGTGAGCGGATTACGCCAGAAGATAGCTACCGGATTACGCGTTTCAAGAAGCCAGGGCAATTTTTACGCCCAGGGGAAGGCAGGGAAGCCTGGTAATCTCTGCGGAACGCGTATTTGACTGCAAATCGGGTGGGTGCGGCTAATTGACCCGCTTCAGCTCGATCGCGTCGAAATCGGCTTTTCCGGTCGCTCCGAACAGGCCCACACGGACAATCGCCTCCCGCGTCGCCACCGGAATCCGGATCAATCGGCTCGACGAACGCCAAGAACGGGTCCCACCAAAGGGTCCCAGCCAAAACGTCCCTAAGTCCTGTCGCAGCTCGTCGTACAAGCTGATCGCGATCATCGGCATCGCTTCGTTGGTGGGCCCTTTTTTGACGTCCTGAGTCCGCGCTCGGCCGCTCAGTCGTAGCATCGACAATTCACGTCCGTCGATCGCGATCCCCTGCAACAGATGTGAGTTCAAGCCAGGGGTTTCATTCTCAAATCGCACGAAGTAGTCGCCTTGAGGCCCCCTGCTGTCGGACGCGGTGATCGGCATCTGTTTGACTTGGCGACCGTAATACCAGCCAGGCACATAGTCGACGATCTTGGCATCGTCTCCCTTGGGTAGCGTCTCGAAGTCACCGTTGACGACCTGGGGGTTCGCAGGATCCGGCTGCTGCTTGCGGTTGTCTTCGGCTTCGCCCGTCATGGGAACAAACAGCGTCGGTCGCAAGGCTTCGCGCACCAGCTTGCCATCCTTTTTGGTCATCCGATAGAGCGTTTGCTGATAGCGTTCGCCCACCGGAATGATCATCTGCCCCCCTTCGCGAAGCTGCTCGACCAACGGCACCGGCACCGACTCGGGGCTGCAGGTCACGATGATTTTGTCAAACGGCGCAGCATCCGGCCAACCTAGGAAACCATCACCCACTCGAACCGAAACGTTCTCATATCCCAATCGCAAAAGTGTCTCTTCTGCTCTCTCACCCAAATCCGGAACGATCTCGATCGAGTAAACCTCTTCGACTAATGGGCTGAGCACCGCAGCTTGATAGCCGCTTCCGGTCCCAATCTCCAGCACCTTATCAGTCGGTTGTGGCTGGAGCGCCTCGGTCATCAGCGCGACGATAAACGGACTGCTTATTGTTTGCGAATTTCCAATTGGCAGTGCCATGTCAAAGTACGCGCGACCACGCTCGGCTCGCGGCACGAACTCGTGTCGTAGCGTATTACGAATCGCATCGAGTATCCGCGAGTCTTTCACACCAGCCGTTTCGATGCGTTCGCGTACCAACCGTTCGCGATCCTTCTCATACGGATCTTGGGCTTGCAAATCACCCGGCAAGATAATCCTAGCCAACGCGAATCCTCCTAAGAAAACGGCCAACGCACAAGAACGATTCAGATAACACATGGGATTCTTCATTGTTGACATTGCTGCGGACCCGGCATCGCAATGAACCATTGGCAACACGGTGCCAATAGTCATCGAACATTCTACTTCACGATTCACCGGTCTTCGTCCAATAACGACAGCTGGCGGACACTTGCGGGTGGTCGCGGCACGCTGATCGTCGCTTCGCCCAACCGGCATTGCATCTCAGCTGCAAACCGGCGTGCCAGGTCTGGCGCAAACATGTCGTCGGGTGCATGGGTAAAAACGTAGGGTTTGCGACCGTTACGTATCCAATTGGAAACGATCGGAGCCCACTGGTCAAAAAACCGGTCGACCAATTCGATTCGATCACGGCCGATGATTCGTAGCATGGGGCAGTTGGCCGTCACCGTCTGACGAACCGGCGTTTTGGGCTTGCGCGATTGCGACACTCGCTCCATTTCGTCCTCCGGCGGGCATTGATAGAGCGGGCGACTGTCCAATAACACCTTGTCGATTTGTAGCCGTGACAGCAAATCGTTCACGCGATGTTCGTTGTCCGCCTGATCAAACCAACCGGGATGCCGCAATTCGACGGCCCAGTCAAAACCTTGTGGCAACTGACTCAAGTATTCATCGAGCGCATCGAATCGCTCGGGGCCGAACCGCGGGCCCAACTGCAAGAATGTCGGTCCCAACACCTCCGCATTGGCCAACGGTTCGATACACCGCAAAAACGTCCGCGTCTCCTCCTCGGCATGCCTCAATTCCAATTCGTGCGAGATCGATCGGGGAAACTTTAAACAAAATTGAAACCCGGTTGCCACCTGCTGGGCCCATCGCTGCATCGTCTCTTGGGAGGGCATCGCGTAGAACGTACTGTTGCCCTCGACCGTATTAAAAGTTCGCGAGTACCACGAAAGCCAATCATTGCGCGGGGTCCGTTCGGGATAAACGCGACCAGCCCACTGATCACACGCCCACACAGGACAACCCAAAAAGAACGGCCAGGTGGGTGACGTGTGCGAATTCATCAGGACTTACCCGGTCTTAACAACACGGGGACGCCGAACACATCGCGGAACAGCCCCGAATTTTGTCTCATCGCGATCTGTTCCAACGAGACATCTTCGACGCCGGGCACGTTGATGACCAAACGTTTCCGCTCTCGCACGCATTCGATTTCGCGAATCCTGCCGCTTCGCGTGTCGTCCAGCGCCGCAGCCAACCGCAACATTGATGCTAGTTTTGACACCGCCACCCGCTCGTTGCGCGGCAATACGCCAAACTCTTCGTGCGAAGGCTGAGGTGAGGCACGCCGATAGTACCGAGCCACCATTCCGACTTCTAACAATTCACTTTTTGACAATCCGAACAGATCGCTGTGGCGAATCACGTACAAGGTGTGTTTGTGGTGACTGCGAACGTTGATCAACATGCCAATTTCATGCAACAACGCCGCGACGTACAAGATGACTTCGTAGCGACTTTCCAGTTGATGCTCTTCACTGAGTTGATCAAATAACTTTCGCGACAATTCGGCAACATTGCGAGCATGCAATTCATCAAAATCAAATTTGCGTCCCAATGAGATCGCCGAACGGACAATCTGATTGCGAAATTCCGCCGTCCAACTGCCACCGACCGCCATGTCATGCAACAAACCATCTCGCAAATTCGTGTCACACACGAACACATGCGGCAATTCAAAGTGCTGTGCCAGCCGGGTGTAGGCCATCAGGGCAGGCACCAGCGTCTCCGCTTCGATAAAACTCGCACCATATTTCTTGACGATCGTGTCTTCGTCCAATTGCAACACTTTGTCGGTGAATTTGGCTAATTCAGACGTCGACAACTGAGCCAACGAGACGCCATCCCAATCATCCAATAATCGGTGAGCAGCAAACCGCATGTCTCCGCCGATGGCGATCAAATTGGTATCCCGATCAACATCGACGTGTTCGGCAATTTGCACCAGTGTCCGTTTGATGTGGCTTTCCAAAATCGCGCGTCGTCGCGCGGGACTCACCCGACCCGATTCTAGAGTCTTGACCAATCGCAGCGATCCAAGTCGATACGATTGGCTGTGCAGCACGTTGCCGGCGCGGATCACAAGCAGATCGGTGCTTCCACCACCAACTTCCACAACCACGCTTTTGCCATCCGCCAAGTCCTTACGCGTCAGTAGGTGGGGCATCACACCCATGTACGTAATCCGATTGACTTCGGCTTCTTCTAAGGGTTCGACGTTCAGACCGGTGACCGTATAGATCCGATCGGTAAATGCAAGACGATTCGAAGCTTCACGAACCGCTGTCGTCCCCACAACACGCACGTCCTTGGGATCAACGATGCCGTATTCCAACATCACCCGCTGATACTGCTTCAGGACGGAAGCCGCTTTCTCGATGCTTTTTCGCGACAAGCGTCGACTGTCAAACGCGTCACGCCCGAGGTCTACCGACTGGACCAATGTGTCCAACGTCCGGACGTCGCCGTCATCACGAATCTCTGCGATCGCCATCCGAATACTGGTAGCACCAATGTCGATCACTGCTACACCGCGCGGCGCAACACGCGGAACCGACTTTGCTTTTCTGACTGCGCGTGGCATTGAGTTTCCGAGGTGACAATTGGAGCATAAGAAAATCCGCCTGTCCCTCATCATACGCGTGCATCGCTTCGCAGCACAGTCTAAGTCGCGTTCAATCCTCCATCGCAAGCAGAACATCTACCCGATTCTGGTCAAAATATCGCCACGTGATCGCCAACAACGTGCCGGTCAACATGCATCCGAACGTATACGCCGCAGTGGGAATCGCTGCGATCGTCGACTCACCGTAAAGCGTGACCGCCAGCGCTGTGCCCAAGCCCGCGTTCTGCATACCGACTTCCAATGACAGCGCACGTGTGAACTTCTCGGGCAATCTGGCTGACTTGCCCACGCCGTAACCAGCCGCATATCCAATCACATTGATCAACAACAAAGCCACGATCAACAACGCCCCCACGCCCAGCAATTTGTCACGATTACTTGCCACCACGCCGGCGATGATCCACAACAGCGCAACCGACGCAATCGTTCCACTGCAGCGACTGGATAACCGTCGCAGTCCTTGGGAATGTCTCGCCGCGAAATAACCCACCACAGTCGGCATAGCGACCAAAAAAGTCAGGATCAGCGCCGACTCGATGGAGGATTTTGCACTGGTTCCCGCAACGATCGATAGCACGGTGGGAACCGTGATCGGCGAAAGCATCGTCGCCACGGTGGTCAAACTGACCGAATAGGCAACGCTGCCCCCTGCGACATGCGTCAATACATTGGACGCCATCGCACCGGGTACGCAGCCAACCAAGATCACGCCGGCCGCTAATTCCGCGTCCATTGGGATCCACTGCGTCATCGTCCAGGCCGCCGCCGGCATGACCACGATCTGCGTCGCGACTCCCAAGACGACCCACCAGGGTCGCGACCGCAGCGGTTGCAGTTCGTCCGCCCGCACAAGCGTCCCCAAAGAAAACATCGTGATGACGACTAAGCACCACAACAATGTTTTGGAGACCACGAATGGATCCACTCCAATCGATTCAGAGGGCCAAAAGAAAGCGATCCCCGACGAGACCACCAACCAAAACAGCAAAGACCGAAACATCTCTTGGGGAATACCTCACACGCTACGATATGATTCCAAAGTGTTTCAGCTGACCGACCAGTTCGTCGCCACCAAAACACTGGGCCGCGTTCCAACCTCGCGAGATCGCGGCATCGACATTCTCGTGCTTGTCATCCAAAAACAGAATCCGCTCTGGCGGAACGCCCGCTTTTTGCTCAGCCGCTGCGTAGATTCTCCCATCGGGTTTCATCGCGCCCACCTCGTAACTCAGAATCGCGATCTCAAAGGGACCTTCCATCACCGGCCAACCCTGCCGGTTGACCCAATCCCAATGCGCGAAACAGGTATTTGACAAAATCCCGATTCGCCGCCCCGATTGCCGAACGCGCTGGACCGTCTGCCGCATCGATTCGATCGGTTGGAACATGTCCCCGAGCGCATTCAAAAATTTTTGCGTGGGAATGCCCGCCGTTTGTTTTCCCAATTGCTGATGCACGTGAGTGGCAAACTGTTCGCCGGTGACTTCGCCATGTTCGTAGCGATCCTCCCAACCACTGTCATACACGACGTCATGGGCGCGCTGGGCCGAACAGCCATAAAGTTCGGCAACATTTTGGCAGGCCACCATCGGGTCGAAAGAAACCAGAATATTGCCCAGGTCAAAATAAACAAATTCGATGTCATTCATCGCTGAGGCGTTCGAATGCGAATGTTGCGATACCAAGCCTCCGCGGGCGGCCCGCTGTGAATCTGCAGTCCGATGATTCCGGTCAACGGAATCTCTTTTTCTTTCTCCGTGTAATCGACCGTCTTTTTGCCGTTGAGAAAGATTTGAATGTTCGGCCCTTTGCAGACGATTCGCAGCGCGTTCCACTGGCCCTGTTTCACGGCGGCCTGCGAAACTTCGGCGTCTTCCTGTAAGAAAACGCGGCGCCGCGACTCATCGTACAACGCGCCCCATATACTTCGATCCTTCATGCCGCCAATGTCGGCTTGATAACCAATCAACTCGGTATCGTTGGGAATTCGCTTGGACCGAAATTGTACGCCCGCATTCTTTCCGTCGCCCACCAACTTGGCTTCCAAGCGGAGTTCAAAGTCGCCGTATTGTTCTTCAGTGCAAAGAAATTCATTGTGTGGAATTTTTTCTTTCAAGCTCCCCGCGACGATGGCACCGTCTTGAACACGAAACCATTTCTCGTCGCCTTCCCATCCCTGCATGGTCGCACCATCGAAAAGTGCCACCGATTTTTTGGCAAAGTCATCGGCGGCTGCCGGGCAGAGGACGGCGAATAACGCCATCAGAGCGAGTATTTGTCGGGACATCGTCATTGCC
>JABDKS010000537.1 GCA_013002105.1 Pirellulaceae bacterium
CGTGGGTGACGCGCAGCTGGGGCGATGGTTACGGATACCTGCTGGTCGCCACTGGCCGAGCCGACATCATGATTGACCCCATTTGCAACGCCTGGGATGTAGCAGCGATCCTGCCGGTGATCACAGAGTCCGGCGGTCGCTTTACCGACTGGAAAGGCAATCAAACGGTACGCGGAGGCGATGGCGTCGGCACAAACGGAAAACTGCACCGGGCCGTGCTGGAGCGGTTGTAGGTGCACCGATTCGCGAATGTTGCCGGTGGCGGATTATTTTTTCTCGGCGATGGCGGCGGCTTGCTTTGCTTTGGGTTTCCGGGTCAGGTCGACCTTGCCGGTGTGCAGATCGTAGACGGCACCGACGATTCGCAGATCGTGCTCTTCGATCAGGCTTTTCATTAGATCCGGAACCTGTTTTAACCGCCGCACGGATCGTTCGACATTGCGGTGAACGCCTTGGTTGATTTGCGTTTCGCGATCGGCTGATTTATCGACGCCGTAGAACGATGGTTTGATCCGATAGAGCAACGACTTGATCTCGTCGGTCTCACGCGGATGCTGATGCATGTCATAGGCCGCCGTGACTGCGCCGCAATGCGTGTGGCCGAGCACAACGACCAGCGGCGTGTCCAAATGATCGACCGCGTATTCAACGCTGGCGATGACGTCCGAATCGACAATGTTGCCCGCCACGCGTATGACGAACAGATCACCGAGTCCCTGGTCAAAAACGATTTCGGGCGGAACGCGTGAATCGGCACATCCCAGAATGACGGCTTTGGGCTTCTGTGAAGCTTCCAGTTTGTTTCGCCAGGTGGCCGATTCGTGCGGATGTTTGCTGTTGCCCGCGACAAAACGCTCATTGCCTGCCAAAAGTTCGTTCAGGATTTTTTGAGCACTCGGTCCTTTTTTGGCTGATTCCTTCGACGCGATCGCCGCCGCGGGCTGTTTTGTCGGTTCATCGGCCGCCGCGTTCTCGCTCGTGGTCGAAAGCATGATTGTGCTGATCAAGCAGCAATAAGAGAGAGAAAATCGCATTGCACTGACCGGATGAAGCAGAACTATTGAGAGTCGTTCAGAATGGTTTTTGCACCGCGATTTGTCTACCTCCGATCCACTTGTTCACCTGAATATCTGCCTGCCGATTGGCAAGCTACGACCGATGTAGGCTGACCGGAGCGAGGGGATCGCTGGGGTGGATGGCGAGCTCGGGCTGCCAATCTGGGCGCCGACACTGCTTGATAGGACACCTTGGATCGGGCAAGTCCCGCACGGCAGAGTCGGATCTAGGGGGCCCTAATGAGCGAAATTCGGCTCGGGGCCGCCAAAAACTGCATTTTCGGTGTCCTTGTCCATTTACAAAATCACCCTGCCACCCATAAACTGCCGGGCTTCCCCGATACCGATCGAAGCGACCATTTTCCGTGTTTGAGTCCCTCTCCGAAGGCCTGCAGAGTGCGTTCAAGAGCTTGTCTGGCAAAGGCAAGCTGACCGAAGGCAATATGCGCGATGGGCTGGAGATCGTCCAGAAATCGCTGCTCGAGGCAGACGTTAGCTACAGCGTCGTCCAAGATTTCATGGGCCACGTCTCCGAGAAGGCTCTCGGTAAACGCGTCCTGTTGAGTTTGCGGCCACACGAGGAACTGGTCCGGATCGTTCACGAAGAACTGATCAATATTCTCGGACCGGTCGATTCGTCTCTGCACCTCAAGAGCGAGGGGCCGACGATCATCATGCTCTGCGGTCTGCAGGGGAGTGGTAAAACGACAACCTGCGGTAAGCTCTCGCAGCTGCTCAAGGAAGAAAACATCAAGCCGATGTTGGTCGCCGCCGACTTGCAGCGACCTGCCGCGATCGAACAGTTGCATGTGATCGGTCGTCAGTTGGACGTTCCCGTCTACAGCGAACCGGACAACAAGAATCCGGTCAAGGTTTGTCAAAACGGCGTCGCCAAGGCCAAGGCCGAAGGTGCCCGAGTTGTGATCCTGGACACGGCCGGTCGATTGGCGATCGACGAAGAGTTGATGGCCGAATTGCAGAAGATCGACAAAAAGGTCGGCCCCGATCAGGTCTACCTGGTGGTCGACGGTATGACCGGTCAAGACGCAGTCAACAGTGCCGGCGCGTTCAACGACGCGTTGGAGCTGGACGGCGTGATCATGACCAAGCTGGACGGTGACGCACGTGGCGGTGCGTTGTTGTCGGTCAAACATGTGACCGGTGTACCGATTAAATTCATCGGGACCGGCGAACACTTCGACGCGCTCGAACCGTTTCGTCCCGAAGGGATGGCCGGTCGAATTTTGCAGATGGGCGATATGGTCCAGGCTGCTCGCGAAGCCCATCGAATTGTTGATGAGGCCGAACGCGAAGAGCTGGAAGCCAAAATGGCGTCGGGCGATTTTACGCTGGACGATTTCAAAAAGATGATGGAAAAGGTCAGCAAGCCTGGCCTGATGGGCAAAATGATGGGCTTGATGCCCGGTATGGGTGATTTGAAAGAGGCGGTCGAGAGCGAAGAAGCCGCTGGTGGCATCCGCCAAACGATCGGCGCGATCAATTCCATGACGATGGCCGAGCGCAAGAATCCCAAATTGATCGATGCACAGCGTCGCACACGGATCGCGCAAGGCGCCGGCGTTCAAACGCCTGTGGTATCGCAACTGATCAAACAGTTCGAAGTGATGAAGCCGATCATGCAGGGGATGGCCGGCCAGGGCGTCGGCGACCGCATGAAAATGATGAATCAGCTCAAGAGCAGCGGCATGATGAACGATCCGTCGATGAGCGGATTGCGAGTCAAGAAGAGCACTGGAAAACGGTTAAGCAAGAAAGAGCGTGAAAAGCTGAAACGCGAACGAGAAAAGATGAAACGTCAAATGAAGAGAAACAAGAAGTCATAACGTAGAACGGACTTCAGTCCGTTACCAAAACAACAACAGTAACCATGCAACGGACTAAAGTCCGTTCTACGAATAAGATGCAACGGACTAAAGTCCGTTCTACGAGTTGAAGCAAGGATTCATTGCCAGAGCGTTCTGGCACCGACCCGAATGTGGCGATGCCATCGTCCCATTCAGGCAGTCTTACTAGACGACATAGCCTCCCCAACTACTGGAGCAAACACGAATGGCAGTACGTATACGAATGAAGAAAATGGGCCGGACCCACCGTCCCTTTTACCGCGTCTGTGCAATGGACAAACGAAGTCCGCGTGACGGTCGGGTGATCGAAGAACTGGGCATTTATGACACCAGTGTTCCCGAAACCGACGCTCGCGTGCGACTGAAAGCCGATCGCATTGATTATTGGCTCAGCGTGGGTGCGCAACCGAGTGAAAAGGTGGCTGTGTTGATCAAGAAATATGGCACCAACGGCACGCACCTGGACGCCCAAAAAGAGGCGTTGGAGCGTTTGTCGACACGGAAGAATTACACGCCGGCCCCCGAAGCTCCGAAACCTAAAAAGAAGAAGGAAGAAGAGCCCAAGGCCGAAGCCACCGAAGAGGCAGCCGAGCCTGCCGCCGAAGAGGCTGCACCGGCCGCCGAAGCCGAGGCTGCTCCCGAAGCAGAAACAGAATCGTAGAACGGATTGACGTCCGTTACCGCGATCGCAACGGAGAGAACCATGCGATTTGACATCGTGACGCTCTTTCCAGCGATCTTCGACGGTTATTTGACTCAAGGACTTTTGGACAAAGCGATCCAAAACGACTTGGTACAGATCCATCGCCACAACTTGAGAGATTGGGCACCCGACACGCCCCACCGACCGGTCGACGATAAGCCGTTCGGAGGTGGACCCGGGATGCTGATTCAGGTCGAACCCACGGTGAAGTGTGTCGAAGCGGTCGAGGCGATGGATTCGCAAGCTGCCAGACGGATCTTGCTGACGCCCCAAGGCCGACGCTTTGATCAACCGATGGCAGAAGATTTCGCGACGTCCGGCAGACTCATGCTGCTGTGCGGTCGTTACGAAGGATTTGACCAACGGGTCACCGACATTTTGGAACCCGAGGAGGTCAGCATTGGTGATTTCGTCTTGAACGGAGGCGAAGTTGCCGCAATGGTAATCGTTGACGCAGTCGTTCGGCTTCGACCGGGCGTGCTGGGCGACGAGAACAGTAGCATTGATGACTCGTTCAGCCGCGGAAATCGGCTGCTGGAGTTTCCTCAGTACACACGACCAAGAGAGTTTCGCGGCCACAATGTCCCTGATGTCCTCACCAGTGGTGACCACAATGCGATCGCGGCGTGGCGGGAACAACAAAGCCGTGAACGAACCCAACAAAGACGCAGCGATTTGCTGCGAGACGATAATCCCAACGAACAATAAGAACCACTTAGTAATAAGAGAGCGAAGCAATGAGCCAAGCCATTATGGATCTGGTCGAAAAGACCGCCTTGAAAGAGAATCCGCCACAATTCGATATTGGTGACACAGTCGATGTGCACTTGAAAATCCTCGAAGGCAATAAAGAACGCATCCAAGTTTTTACCGGCGTCGTGATTGGACGCAGCGGTACGGGCAGCAAGGAAATGTTCAGTGTTCGACGAATCGTCGCGGGCGAAGGCGTGGAGCGTAAGTTCCCCGTGCACAGTCCCCGCATCGACAAGGTCGAAGTCAAACGCAGCGGTGTCGTCCGACGTGCCAAGCTGTACTTCCTCCGCGGCCGCGTTGGAAAGGCCGTCCGCCTGAAAGAACGTCGCCGCGTGTAATCACAGACGGTGTGCCATAAACCAGATCCTAAAAAGCGAACGTAGTCCTACGTTCGCTTTTTTAGTAGCCATCACGCTCTGCGTGATGTAGCCCGACTTTCCGCGCGTCAACCGTTTTGATTCGGATCGTCGCGGATGTTCACTCGTGGGGTCGCGGTGGGGACGATCGGTAGTGGACGGTGTTGGGTGATTTTTTGGTCGGGCTTCGTCACGGCGGAGCGTGACGGCTACTTTGATGTCGCCCGACTTTGTGCGTTTCAACCGTTTTGATTCGGATCGTCGCGGGCGTTCACTCGCGGGGTCGCGGTGGGGACGATCGGTAGTGGACGTTGTTGGGTTATTTTTTGGTCGGGCTTCGTCACGGCGGAGCGTGACGGCTACTTTGCTGCAGCGATGTGACGGCAACGTGTAGACTAAGTCGTCGCGGGTTCGGTTGACTGATCGCCGAACGTGGAAAATCACTGGTGTCGGGGCAATGATGCGGGTTAGTTGGATCAAGAAAATCGGCGCTCGGTATCTGGACTGGCGATATGGTGCGATCGATATGGATGCTCCGGTCGGCAAACGGGGCGAGCAAGCTGCGGCGCGACTACTGCGGCGCAAAGGCCTGACAGTCGTTGCCGAGAGCGAATCGGATCGAGCAGGTGAAATCGATTTGATTGCGATCGACGAGCGCAAGAAGTTGATCATTTTTGCGGAAGTCAAAACTCATTCGACCACCAAGCCGGGACATCCGGCCGAACGAGTTGACGAAGTTAAGCAAGGCCGGATCACTCGAGCCGCGCTGCGTTATCTCAAACGCAAGAAACTGCTCGGCGCGCCGGTTCGATTTGACGTGATCGCAGTTTGGTGGCCAAACGAACAGTTGATGCCCGAGCGGATGGAACATTATGAAGCTGCGTTTGAAGCGGTCGGCGACTATCAGATGTACTGATACTTGCTCAGCGATGGCGCACCATTTTGCCCGAGATGCGCGCTTACTGCGCACCGTCGCTCCGGAACGCTTCTGATTCCAAAGGCTATTTAGATGGAACACGGTTTGCGACTGTTGCGATGGTCCGCTCGAACGCCCTGTTCTGGGACTGACCCTTCTGGGACTGACGGGGCTTAGCGGGGCAATGACAACCCCTTTTCCGACACGCGAGCCACCAAAATGAGAATCGATGACACGATGATCGTGAACGAATGTCCGACGTGTGGACGTCCGATGGCTGTGGCCACGCAGTGGATCAGAAAGGCGGTTTGCTGTGGGCATTGCGGTTGCTGCTGTGTGCCGAGTCCTGCGGGAACGCAAGCGAGAGCGCAGCGCGTCCCCTCTGATATGGGCAATCGGCTGGTGGGGCAGCGACCGGCAAGTTAGCGGTCGCACTGTGTTTTTGATCTAGCAAATGACGCGTCACCCCATCGTTCGCCCTTGAGGCTTGGATGGGACAGGTCCGAATCGAGTGTGGGAGCGAAATCCTTATTCGTGGGAGCGATTCTTGGCCGATGAGGTGTCAAACTGGCTAATCGTGGCGACAAATCGGCTTGCTTTGTCTAAGAAATCCGACGGCAAATCGTCGGTTCCTATGTCCGGGAATCGATTTGCCACGTTTTTGGCAAGTTTGCGGCGCCCGAGCGATCTCTGCTTGGTGCCCCTGGGGAGTCCTCCGTGTCGACCGAGGGCAGTTATACTTGTTCACATCGATCGGATTGGTTTCCAGCCGATTGGAAGTTTGCGGCACCAGGTCACGATCAGGCTTGGGAACAGGGCCATTTCGCCCCGTCAGAGGATTCCCCGTCGTTTGTGATTCCCCATGGGGCGATCGTCATTGCCAAACATTGTTCCCAAGCGGAACGAGCACATCAGATCTGATTCAAAATCGCGATACGGGATCGATCGCGCACCATTCTTAGAGCACACAACATGAGCCAAGCGGCTGCACCCGGAGAGACTCAGCGTCTGAGCGAAGACGATGTTCAAGCGATTGATCACCTGAGAGATGCCTACCAAAAACTTTGCCAGGAGCTGGCCAAGGTCATCGTTGGCCAACAGGATACGATCGAGCAATTGGCGATCTGCCTTTTCGCTCGTCGTCACGCACTGTTGATGGGTGTGCCGGGTTTGGCCAAGACGTTGTTGGTTAGCAAGTTGGCCGAAACGATGTCCCTGCGTTTCAGCCGCATTCAGTTCACGCCAGACCTGATGCCGATGGACATCACCGGTACCGATATCCTGCAAGACACCAACGACGGTCGCCGCGAGTTTCAGTTTGTCAAAGGTCCTGTGTTCGCCAACATCATTTTGGCGGACGAAATCAATCGTGCCCCACCCAAGACGCAAGCAGCGATGCTCGAGGCGATGCAAGAGCAACGGGTGACGGTACTTGGCAAAGAATTCAAATTGCAATCGCCGTTTATGGTGTTGGCGACGCAAAACCCGGTGGAGCAAGAAGGCACCTATCCGTTGCCCGAGGCGCAACTGGATCGATTCATGTCTTTGATTGAGTTGGATTATCCCAACGAGGCAGAAGAGATCGAGATCGCTCGGACAACGACCGGTGGCGATCTGCCGGAGCTGGAGCATCTGATGTCCGCAGAACAAATCATCGTTCACCAGGACCTGGTTCGCCGCGTACCCGTGCCCGATCACATTTATACGTATGCTGCACGTCTGGTTCGCAAGACCCGTCCTGGCGGTGACACGACGCCCGATTGGCTGCAACCATTGGTGTCCTGGGGTGCCGGACCGCGAGCCGTTCAGAATCTGATTCTCGGTGCGAAGAGTCGGGCGGCGCTGGAAGGCAGCTACATGGTTCGATTGGAAGACGTTCAACATGTTGCTCAAGCGGTGTTGACGCACCGATTGATCACGACCTTTGCTGCCCAAGCCGAGCGTGTTTCCGCACGCGACATTGTCAAACGCCTAGTCGACGAGACTCCGGAGTGATTGTCGACGAGACTCCCGAGTGACGGTCGACGAGACGCCAGAGTAATTGGCGACGAGACTCCCGCGTGATCGCAAGCCTGAATCGTCGGCTCCGGCTTGAACCGCAGCGTTTGGATGGGTCCGTCACCAGACCGCGGTTGCTAGTCGATGCCGATCTGCGACGGGCAACCCTGCTGATTGAATCCCCGAACCAATGAGTGACCCACTGCTGCTGGCCCTCCGATGAGTACCGAACCACAACGACGCGAATTCGTAGAGACCGACGTGATTGCACGTTTGGGCTGGTTGCCGTTGATGTCGCGCAAACCAATGTTGGGCGGCGTATCGGGACGACATGCCAGTCCCCATCGTGGTTCGAGCGTCGAATTTGCCGAATATCGCAAGTATGTCCCAGGGGATGATCTGCGACGTTTGGATTGGCGCGCCTATGGGCGGAGCGATCGCTTTTTTGTCAAGGAGTTCGAGGCCGACACGAACTTGCGGATGGTGTTGGTCGTCGACACGAGCGGATCGATGGATTTCGGCAGTGTCGGCATGACGAAACTCGATTATGCGCGACGCGTTGCCGCAGCACTCAGTTATCTCGCGATCCAGCAGGGAGACGCGGTCGGCATGGCTTGTGTGGCCGAGGGGATCACGCAGAATATTCCCGCCCGACGAAACCCGGCCCACCTGCCCACACTGATGAACACGCTGGCGGATGCCACGCCACAAGGCGAGACCGGTTTGGAATCGGTGCTGCACGAACTGGCCGAAACGGTGCGTCAACGTGCATTGATCATTGTCTTGTCGGACATGTTCATTGAGCCATCGGCGATGCGAGACTGTTTTGAACATTTGCGTTTTCGCAAACACGATGTTTCACTGTTTCATCTGCTGGATCCGGAAGAAATCGGATTTGATTTTCAACGGCCGACACGCTTTTTGGATATGGAAGGCGGAACGTCTGTTTTTGTCGAACCAAGCGAGATTGCCGACCGCTATCACCGCGCGTTGCAAGAGTACCTGGAGCAGGTCCACAAAGTCGTGTTGGAAACCGGCGTCGATTACCACCGCGTGATTATCGATCAACCGTATGACCAAGCAGTGACGGAGTTTTTGGTTGGACGTGCCCATCAGCGAGGTGCTCGATGAGTTTTGTTCAACCTTGGATGTTATGGGCGACACCGCTGGTGTTTTTACCCATCATCATTCACTTGATCAATCAATGGCGTTACCAGACTAAAGCCTGGGGCGCGATGATGTTTTTGCTGCAAGCGAATAAGATGGCACGTGGTTACGCGCGGTTGCGGCAATGGCTGATCTTGGCGATGCGATGTTTGGTGGTGGCGGGATTGATTTTGGCAGTCGCACGGCCACTCAGTAGTGGTCTGGGTTGGTTCGGTGGTGGAAGTGCAGATACGACGATCTTGTTGTTGGATCGATCGCCCAGCATGCAGCAATCGGGTAATTCCGGTCAGTCCAAACTGGACACCGGTCGCCGTCAGATCGCCGATGCGTTGCAAACGTTCGGGTCATCCCGGTGGGTGTTGATCGATAGCACGACGATGGAGCCACAGACATTTGAAACGATCGACGCGTTGGTGGATTCTCCCGGGATGCAAGGTGCCAGTAGCACGGCCGATATCCCCGGCATGCTGCAGTCGACCGTCGACTATCTGAAAAACAATCAGCCTGGTTCGACCGAGGTTTGGATTTGCAGCGACTTGCGAGCGCCCGACTGGAATGCCGACAGCGGAAATTGGTCGGCGATCCGCGAAGCGTTCAGTCAATTGCCACAATCCGTGCGGTTTCACCTGTTGGCCTATCCCGAGTCAGAAACCCGGAATGTGGCGATCCGCGTCAGCGACGTTCGACGGACAAGTGGGCCGCTTGGCAACGCGGTACTGATGTCGATTCAGCTTTCGCGAAACCAAGAATCCGAAACCGTCGGGACGATTCCCGTCCAAATCGAAATCGACGGTGCACGCAGCACGCTGGACTTGGAGTTGTCTGGCAAACAGGTCGAATTACGAGATCACCGCGTTGCATTGTCGGGAAACCAGAAACGTGGATGGGGGCGAGTGTCGATTCCCTCGGACGCCAACAATTCGGATAACGAGTTTTTCTTTGTATTCGATGATCCGCCTCAGCGGCGGATTGTTTTGGTGGGCGAAAACAAAATCACGACACGTGCGTTGGAGATTGCCGCGTCGGTATCGCCCGATGGCAAGTCGGGCGCGAATGTCGAATTTGTGACGCCCGAGCAACTTGATTCGTTGGTTTTGGATGATGCGGCGCTGTTGGTTTGGCAAACCGATCTGCCCGATCGGCAAACCAGCGGCGCCGTAGCAGAATATGTGGCCGGCGGCGGGCAAGTGATTTTCTTCCCGCCCGATCAGTTGGTCGGTGGCATTAAGTCCGACGGCCAGTTCATGGGCTGTCGTTGGAAAGACTGGGTTCGCGCCGAGGACGAAAACAAGGTGCTGGTGGAAAATTGGCGCGGCGATCAAGACTTGTTGGCTGCGACTCGCAGTGGGACCGGATTGCCGGTGGGCCAGCTGGCGATCAAAGGTTACGCCACGATGGAGGGTGAATTCACTCAGCTCGCCACGTTGACCGGCGGAGCTCCGTTGCTGGCCCGCATTCCGACTGACCAGGGCGGCGTGTATTTCTGTGCGGCGTCGACATCGACTGACCAATCGACGTTCGCCAGCAACGGGATTGTGTTGTATGTCGTTGTGCAACGCGCGATCCAGCAGGGCCTCGCGGCGCTCGGCCAAACGACGCAGCGTGTTGCCGGCACAATCGCAGAACCCACCGACACGTGGCGAAAAGTGGCCGGATCCCGAGACATGCTGTCCAGTGAGTACGCGTTTCAATCGGGGGTTTATCGCGTCGGTCAGGACGCTCAATCGCAGTGGTTCGCGGTCAATCGATCGTTACGCGAAGACCAGCGAGATACCATCGAAGATGGTCAATTGAACAATCTATTTGCGGGACTGGATTTTTCGCGCGTGGATGATTCGGCCGGTAGTTTGTCGGGCATCGTGCGCGAAATCTGGCGATTGTTTTTGGTGTTGATGATTGCAGCGATGTTGATCGAAGCGACTTTGTGTATTCCACGTCGTGCGATCGCACAGCGGGCCAAAGTGGCTGCTGGTTTTTCGACCGACGCATCACGCACGACACAGGGAGAAGCAGCGTGACCGAATCCGCTTTCTCGTTTCAGGAAACCACCTGGACATTGGCGCTGTCGCTGTTGGCCATTGTCGCGGTTTGTCTATTGGCATGGATCTCGTGGCGACAAAGCGGATTTCGTCGTTCGATCGGCGCATTGGAACTGTTACGAGTTGCACTGGTCTGCGCTGCGGTGTTCTTGCTCAATCAGCCCGAGCGTGTGCAGCAGTTTGTTCCCACACAAAAGCCGACGGTCGTTGTTCTGGGTGACCAGTCACAAAGCATGACAACGCGGGACATCGGTTTGGACGAACGTGGTCAAGTGTTGCAAAGCCGCACCGAATCGATCGCGCCGCTGATGGACGACCAGACGTGGCAATCGCTGGAAAACGAATTAGACGTTGTAATCACGCCGTTTGCCGCTGGTGACGACGGTGACCGAAGTGATTTGCACGGCGCGTTGGCGGCGGCACGCAAGGAGCATCCGAATCTACGCGCGGTGCTGTTGGCGTCCGATGGCGATTGGAATAGTGGTTCGCCGCCGGTCGAAATGGCAATGCGGATGCGGTTGCAGCAGATACCGATATTCGGCGTACCGGTCGGCGCTCCAACGCGACTGCCCGATGTTGAATTGCTCAGCTTCGACACACCATCCAACGGCGTGGTCGGCAAGAACGTGCGAATTCCCTTTACGATCGAAAGTGCGTTGCCACGCGACCACGTTGCCGTTGTCACGCTCGAAGCGACCGATGGTAGCAAGGTGACTCAGGAGGTACGTATCTCCGCGATGGGACGCACGAGCGACGCCATGATGTGGAAACCCGATAACGTCGGCGACTACACGCTGACAATGAAAGTGCCGCCACACGGCGAAGAGTTGAATCTGGAGAACAACGAAAAAACCACACCGATCAAAATCGAGCAGGAACGATTGCGTGTGTTGGTCGTCGAGACGTTACCACGATGGGAATATCGATATTTGCGCAATGCGCTGTCGCGTGATCCGGGCGTGGAGGTCTCCTGTTTGCTGTTTCATCCGGGGCTGAGCAAAGTGGGCGGTGGCAACCGCGATTACATTCAATCGTTTCCCGATACCTTGAAAGAACTGTCTGAGTACGACGTCGTTTTTTTGGGTGATGTCGGTGTCGACGAGGATCAGTTGACCGAAGAACAATGTCGACTACTGAAAGGTTTGGTCGAACAGCACGCAGGCGGACTGGTTTTTATGCCCGGCTGGATGGGACACGCTCTGACGTTGGCCGACACACCGCTGGATGATTTGTTGCCGGTTGTCTACGACCGAGCTCAAGTCAACGGTTGGGGATCGCGACAGCCCAGTCACTTTGCGTTGACCGAATTAGGCCGACGGAGTTTGCTGACCAAATTGGCCGACACCCAGGATGACAACATGCAGGTCTGGGAAAATTTGCCCGGGTTTCAATGGCACGCACCGGTGATTCGCGCCAAAGCCGGAACATCGGTTTTGGCAGTGCATCAGGAAGCATCCAATGAATACGGACGGATCCCGTTGTTGGTCACCAGGACCTTTGGCGCCGGCAAAGTATTATTCATGGGAACCGACGGTGCCTGGCGCTGGCGGCGCGGTGTCGAAGACAAATACCACTATCGTTTTTGGGGGCAGGTCGTTCGCTGGATGGCGTACCAGCCCAACGAAGTGGCCGGTCAATTCATGCGGTTGTATTCGGCGACCGAGAATCCCCAAGTTCGACAGACGGTGGGTTTGAAAGCCAACGTGATGGAAAAGAGTGGCGAGCCGCTGAGCAACGGAACGGTCACGGCGCGAATCGTTGCCCCGTCGGGACGCACCGAGACGGTGCGGATGCGAGGCACCAATGATGAATGGGGTGCGTTTGCCGGCGCATTCACACCGACCGAACCAGGTGAGTACAAGGTCACGTTGCGCTGTGAAGAAACCAAACAAGTGTTGGAAGGTAATCTGTTTGTCCAAGGTGCGGCGCTGGAGCAAACCGGTAAGCCGGCGCGGCCCGAAGTTATCGAAGAACTAGCAAGGGTTTCCCGCGGCCGGGTCCTGAAGGACGTTTCGGTCCAGGAAATCGTGGCAGCGATCGGCCAGGTTCCCGAGCCTGCCAAGCAGCTCCGCCGCGTGCAATTGTGGAGTAATCCGTGGATCGCCGCCCTATTGATCGGTTTTCTGGGCCTTTTTTGGGCCGGTAGAAAAATGGTGGGGCTGATCTGATGAATCCGATAGACTTTGTCGTTGCAGAAGGGACGCTTTTTCTCTTCTTCTTTCGTACTGATTGCGGACTTCGATCCGCGTTATGCACCCCAGGTCACCAAGCATGAGTGTCTCTGCACCCTCCAACCGCAATCCCGACTTATTGAGCGTCCCAGATAGCTTGCAGCAGCAGTTATCGGACTTTCGATCCAAGGTTTGGACCACCAAGTTGGCCGAGGCATTTGCGATCGCGTTTGCCGCCGTGCTGATTGCATTCTTGACGGTCTTTGCAGTCGACCGATTCTGGGATACGCCGGCGCCGATTCGGATGGCGATCTTTGTTGTCACTTTGGCCGCTTGGTTGGTGATTCCGTGGGCCGTTCATCGTTGGGTTTGGCGACATCGCCGGCTTGATCAGCTCGCTCGCTTGCTACGGGTGCGGGAACCCAATATCGGTGATCAACTGTTGGGCGTGATCGAATTGGCCGACAGCGAAACCGAGCAAGCTCGTTCACGAAGGCTGTGCGAAGCAGCGATCGAGCAGGTGGCACAATCTGCCAAAACGCGTGATTTGAATCAGGCTGCACCCCGTTCGCGTGTCCGACTTTGGGGCAGCGTGTTGGCGGTGACCGCACTCGCCGCTGTTGTGTTGGGCGTTGTCGCTGGACCGGCCGCCAAGAATGCTTGGGCCCGACTTGCGGCACCTTGGCACGACACACCCAGATATACGTTCACCGAGATCGACAAATTGCCTGAGACGATGGTCATCCCGCACGGTGAGATTGTCTCTTGGAATGTCACGCTTGCTGCCAACAGTCGCTGGCAACCGAGCACTGCGACGGTCGAGATTCCTGGAATGTTGCCAACGGTCGCAAAGTTGGACGGCGATCACTATCGATTTGATTTGCCCGCTCGCACCGAGATGACCGAGATCAAGATCCGCGTTGGCGATTTTTATCAGAACGTGACCCTGGATCCAAAGATTCGACCTGAGTTGGTCGCGGCAGATGCGTCGTTGCAGTTGCCAGATTACTTGCAGTTGCCCGAGTTGGTGCAGCGAGACGTTCGCAGCGGAACGCTCAGCGCGGTCGAAGGCAGCACGGTGCAGGTGACTGCGACGGCCTCGCGCGAGTTGGATTCGGCCGCGATCAACAAACAGCCCGTCCGAGTGTCCAAAGCAAGTTTTGGATCCGAGCAAGTCGATGTGCAGGACTCTGCTAATGAGATGCTGTTGTCATGGAAGGATCGGTTTGGATTGGCCGCGCGCGAACCTTTCGAGCTATCGATCAAACCGCTTGTTGATGAACCGCCCAGCGTCGTGACTCAGGAGTTTCCGCGTCAGGCCGTATTGTTGGATACCGAACAATTAAATTTCCAAGCGTTATCGGCCGACGACTTCGGCGTCAAACGAATTGGGATGGTCTGGAAAGGCCTGGACGATCGATTGGCGAAGTCGACGGTCGGTGAAAAGGTGTTGGCCGTCGGTGGACCCGATCAGTCCTCCGTCCAAGTTCCAGCCACCTTTTCGGCCAAGTCACTAGGAATCGAGCCGCAGGCGATCGAAGTTCGATTGTGGGTCGAGGACTTCTTGCCCGACCGCGATCGTGTTTATTCGGCGCCGCATGTTTTCTTTGTGCTGACGCCCGAGCAACATGCCATATGGGTTACCAATCAATTAAGTAAGTGGCATCGCGCGTCGTTGGATGTCCGCGATCGCGAGTTGCGATTGTTTGAACGCAACAAGCAGTTGCGGGCGATGACTGAGACGCAACTGAACGATGATGACATGCGTCAGGAGCTTCGCAAGCAGGCGGGTGCCGAAGCGGCCAACGGTCGACGTTTGGCGAATCTGAACAAGACCGGCGAAGACCTCTTGAAGATGGCGGCACGCAATCCAGAAATCGGCGTGGGTCACTTGGAACGTTGGGCCGAGATGCAGCAAGTGCTCAAAGACATCGCAGCCAACCGCATGCCATCGGTTTCGGACTTACTGTCCAAGGCGTCGGCCGACAGCAAAGTGGCACGAGGAGAACCGTCCAAGCCAAAACCTGAAAGCCCCAAAGCCGGTCAAAGTCGCGACAATAAAACCGCCGCCGGCGGCGACCCACCCGAAGACGACAAAGAGGGCAAAGAACAACCACGCGTTCCCACCATCGCTGATCGCGAGTCGTCTTTGCAACCGTTGGACGATGCCGGCGAGACGCCCGAAGAACAAGCGAAGAAGGAATCCGCACCGCGTTTGACGCTGCCCAACACGACGATCGCCAGTCCCGGCAAACCGCCCGAGAACCCCGAGGCTTGCGATGTGCCCGAGGAGGCACCGGTCGACGAAGCGATCGAAGAACAAGCCGATCTGTTGGCGGAATTTGAAAAGTTAGCCGAGGAGATGAACACGATCCTTGCGAATCTGGAAGGCAGTACGCTGCTGAAGCGTCTCAAGGCGGCGTCTCGTGAACAGGATCAGGTGGCCGAAAAAATCAGCAGTCGAATCGACGCGGTGTTCGGTGCCAGTCGTTTTGGCATGCCCGATGACCGCAAGATGCTCGATGATTTGGCAGAGATCGAAAAGAAGAGTAGCCAAACCGTGTCCTACATCATGGATGACATGCAAAGCTACTTTGAACGTCGGCGGATGACACAGTTCAAGACCGTTTTGGACGAGATGCGCGAAGCCGAAGTGCTGACCGCCCTGACGGAACTCGGCGACGAGATTCCCCAGAAACAGGGGATGTCGATTGCTCAAGCAGAATACTGGTCGGATACCTTTGACCGATGGGCCGATGATTTAGTCGACCCGGCCTGTGGCGGTATGTGACCGGGCGGCAAATCGGCCGGCAGTTTGCCGCCATCAGTTATTTTAGAAGTACTACAAATTCTGGAAGGCGAGGTGAACTTGCGTGAAGAAACGCGAGTCGCCCAGCAAGCCAAAGAGGGTATGTCCGATAAGCAATACAAC
>JABDKS010000540.1 GCA_013002105.1 Pirellulaceae bacterium
CGTATTATAGTCCACTAACACCCCCAACAAAGGATTGCCAGGCGTAATCGCAGTTCCAAATCTGCGGGTTTTGCGGGTTAAGTTATCCAAAAGGGTATCCAATTGTGCATAAAAACACACCCCAAAACGACACCATTTGCGATGTTCAACGGACCGCAGGACTCCGTAATGGGTTCGCCAAATTGATGCGCGAAACTGTAAAAATTCGCGCCGCTGAAATGTTCATCGATCCATTGTTTTTTTGTTTCGCAGGATGTGGTGGTAGTGCTGTGCAAATCGGTGTGATTCGTCGCGAACGTACTGCAACAACCGTAATGCGAACGCACTCTTGCTCAACCGCAACGGTTCGGAGTTGCCAGGCCGGAAAATTTCTTCGTCGCGTTTTGCCAGCGAGATGACCGTCGGCGGGGTGATGTCTTGATCGCGAAAAGCAGCCATGGCCGCGTTCAATTGCCCCTTGCCACCGTCGATCAACAATATGTCCGGAAATGATTCGCCTTGATCGCTTAACCGCCGGAATCGGCGCGAGACCACTTCGTAGATGCTACGGAAATCGTCGATTCCTTTGACGTCCTGAATTCGATAGCGTCGATATCCGGGTTTGAACGGCAGACCGTCGATGAACTGAACCAAGCTGGCCACGGTTTCGCCGCCGCCTAAATGGGCGATGTCGACACCTTCGATGATTCGCGGTGTTTCGGACAAATCCAAAACTTTACGAAGTCCGGTCAATCCTTTCTTGGGATCGATATAAAAGACTTCTGGTTGCGCGTGGGTATCCAACTCCCCACGATCTTCTAGACGTTGGAGCATGTTAATTTCGTCGCGTAAGACAGCGGCCCGTTCAAAATCCAATTCTTTGCTGGCTGCTTGCATCTCATTGTTCATTTCTTTCAACAAGCGTGTCTTGCCGCCGTCCAAAAACGTTTGCAGACGCTTGATGTCGCGTTTGTACTCTTCTTTGCTGATGCGGAAATTACAGGGTGCTGTGCATTGATTGATGCTGGCCAGTAAGCAGGGTCGAAACCAGTTCCATTTTTCGTCCGACTCGCTGATGTCCAGCGAACAGGTACGAAACTTAAAAATTTTCTGCAGTACTTGAATGGCACCACGTAACGCACCCGCGCTGGCGAAGGGCCCGTAAAGTTTGACGCCGGACGATCTCGGTTCACGCGTCACTTCAACGCGAGGGAATTCTTCTCGCGTGGTGATCATCAAGTACGGGAACGTCTTGTCGTCTTTCAGCTCCTTGTTGTGCTTTGGTTGGATGTCTTTGATCAGGCGTGATTCCATCAACAACGCGTCGACTTCGCTTTCGCAATCGACATAGTCAATGTCCGCGATTTCGCCT
The DNA here is from genome assembly GCA_013002105.1 of Pirellulaceae bacterium. The sequence goes on from JABDKS010000540.1 coordinate 1,352, forward strand.
ATCCAGAGTGCTGTTCGCTGATCTTCGGCCGCCGCCTTGAGAAAATAGCTACTTGCACGGCTACGAAGGTTCTTTGCCTTGCCGACATAAATCACCACGCCGGCCACATCCTTCATCAGATAGACGCCGGGAGTCTGCGGAAACGTCCTGACTTTTGCTGCCGCATGGTCAAACCCGCTGAGCGGCCCAGCGACCGTGTCGCTCTCGCTCTTGCCAGTGTCAGGCGTCTGTATCGAATCCGTACTCGGTTCCATTTGCTCGTTTTGCGCCGCAGCATCCATCGATTCGCCATCCCCATTGGATGCTGATTGCAAATCGTCGTTTTGCTCGTCGTCTGACACCGAACTACCAACCTTAGATTGCGTCAAATTACCTCTGAATGCGATCGCTTGGAAATGACACGCCGTCGGTCCCGATCGTGATAATCGTGATTTCTGTTACCAATGTGTGTTTGTTAGCAACCTTTCGCGTCCATGGCCAACTACAACGGAGAGGCCGGTTGCGAAAACCAAGTATTCATTCACGTCCGTGCCGATGGCAACCGGTTATTCCGGTCATCGCTCCTCTAGTTGATCCACAAAGTACTGCCTTGTCGACTCCATTACTACTTCGCGAATCGCCGCGCTACATTTCTGATCCGTCGATCCGCTGTCAATTGAACTGCGGTGGACTCGTCAGGATGCTGGTTTGCTGCCTGCCGTTCTTATGGGTGGCTTACGCTGATGTGTCGTCGGTTGCCGGAGACGAGTCGCTCAATCAGTTCGAATCGCTTGACGCCTTACACGGTCCGTTGCACGACGAACGAGACTGCGAGCTTTGCGTTCAGGTCGCGCAAGCATCTGATGCGAGCGAAGCTGAGTCGCCTCAGAAA
>JABDKS010000545.1 GCA_013002105.1 Pirellulaceae bacterium
TTGGTGTGTCACCGGCAAACAAGAACATCGTTGCGCCTAACAGACCCGTTGCCATCAACTTTTTGGTCATAAACATGTTTTGCAAAACTCCAATTGCAGAATGCCATTCGTCAAAGGTGACAGCAGGCGGTCGATGACAGAAAATGCAAACGTCGCGCCATGAAACCCCCGCGCGGCGCGGTTTATCAGGTTTTCTCTCGATAGCCTCGGTCAAAGCCGCAAATTTCGGCATTTTTGTGGGCTAATGTCGTGAAAACTCATCACGATCGTTGGGGTATCATAAGTCACCTTTAGCCGCGGCGGTATCACGGTGATGTCATGCGCGTGTTCGATCGGAATACGCGCAGTTTTTGGCGATGCGACAGCGCCCGGATTGTTGGCCACCATCGATTCTCCTCGTTTTGAATTCTAAGCAATGAAATGGTTTGCACGCCTGGTCGCTTGCCTGAACCTGATGTGTGTCGGTTCGGTGCTAGCCGATTCCTGGCCGCAGGCGGCGGGCCCCCACTACAACTTTCGGGTTTCCGGAGAGGCGCCGACCCATTGGTCAGTCGTTCGCAATGAAAACATCGCTTGGCGTACGCCGATGCCAGAGTGCGGCCAAGCCGCAGTGACGATTTGGGGCGAGAAGGTATTCACGGCGATTCATCAACCGATCAAGAGTTTCGACGAGCGGTTTGCCGGCGGTGAAATTGTGGGGTACTGCCTGGACGCCGATTCGGGCGACGTGCTCTGGACAGTTGATCTTCCAGGCACCCAGACAATGGAAATGGCTTGTGGATTTAGTGATGCCACTGTTTTTGCGCCGATCGCTGATGACCAGCACGTTTGGTTTTTCAATCGATGTGGTTCGATGGGCTGTTACACGCACGACGGCCAGGAGGTCTGGCTGCGAAAATACAAAATGCGGTTTCGTCACAGCGCTCGGATGTGTGAGCCGATGTTGGTCAATGGCCAGATTTTAAATGTCGAAGTCGACGACAAAGAGATGGGATACCGGATCAACAAATTCCAACCCGGCACATCCATCACTCAGAAACCGGTGATACCTCCGGAAGTAACGGACGAGAAGACCGTGTGGACGTATTTGCATGGTATCGATGCGGCTACGGGAAAAATCCTCTGGCGAGAGAATGCTGGAACGTCGATCCATAACACGCCATTGGTCAACCGACTTGCCGACGGTACTCCGGCGGTCGTGCATGCGCGTGGCGGCGGCCATGGACCCTTGGAAAAACCGTATGGATTGAGTCTTACCAGTTTGGCCCCGGGCAGCGAGGGAAAGACGCTCTGGTCCACTTCGTTGCCCAAGTTGGATCCGCCGTTCCAAAACCACTTCGACGCCGAACACGTGTTTGCGTTTCATGATCGCGACCACATCGTGCTGGATACCACCACGGGCAAGGTGATCCGGCGGGACCCGCTGGATGAATCAGCGACGCTCTATCGGCGCAATCAACAATCTGACCGCTGGGAGCGGCAAGAAAATGCTCGCGTCAAACTAAACAAAGGCCATCCCAATACGAACCAAGCCAACATTGTCGTGGGAGATTGGCATTGGTTTCTGGCTCATGACGCTCACTATGTCGGTCGCGTTCACACTCGGACCGGCAAAGTCGAATATCTGGAGGTACCCGCGCAGCTGGTGGTCAGCGATGTCGATCGCGATCAAGACGTCTGGCTGTGGGGCAAAGGCAAGCCTGATAACCGGCCCACCAACGCGGCCGGATTCCCGATTGGACGAAAGGGGCATGACACCAGCGGATGGGGGCATATTTCCGCAGCCAGCCCGATCCTGGTCGGCAAGTTTCTTTACTGGCCGGTCGTCACCGGGACAGTGTACGTGCTGGACACGACAGTCCGTGAACTGACGCCCGACGCCTTGGTGGCGGTCAACGACCTGGGGGTCAGTGGGCGAACCTGGACGCTCGCGTCGTTCAGCTACGCCCGGGGCAGGCTTTATATGCATACGATGCGCGAAGTCATCTGTATCGAGTGATTCTGGGCACCGGCATTTTTTTCCCACCCTCGATGTAACCATAGCGTTTCTGCCGGTAAATACTGATACCACAGGAACCGAAATGACCGATCCGACCGAAGAATTTGTCCAGCAGATCGCCGAGCATCAAAATCGGATGTTCGGATACATTTTTTCGATGGTTGGCGATCACACCCGGGCATCCGACGTGTTGCAGGAAGCGAACTTGGTGCTGTGGCGAAAAAAGGACGAATTTCGTACCGGTTCGCCATTTCTGCCGTGGGCGTTCGCGATTGCCCGCATGCAGGTGCTCGCTCATCTGCGTGACCGGGGCCGCGACCGCTGCCTGTTGGACCCCGAGTTAGTGGAGTTGCTGTCCAGCGAGACGGAGACTCAAGCCGAGCAGATTGAAACGGTGCGCGGAGCATTGCAGCAGTGCTTGACCGAACTTACACCGCAGCACCGAGAATTGATTCAGCAGCGTTACTATCGATCGTTGTCCATTGCTGAACTTGCTCAATCACTTGATCGAGGCGTCAGTGCCGTTAAGGTCACGCTGATGCGGGTTCGGCGAAAACTGGGCGAATGTGTACAGCGACGGATGGTGGAGGCGTAACAAGATGCAAGAATCCAACAAAGAGATCGAAGAGCTATTGGATGATTGGTCCGATGGCGAATTAGACGAACAAGCAGTCGAGCAACTTCGCGGTCGACTGCGTGACGACGCTGCGGCCAGGACGCGGTACGTGCAGTGGCAGGTGCTCAATGCGGCCCTGCAATTGGAGTTTGCCGCCGGCGCCCCATCGTTGGATCGTCATGCGGACGTGACGGTCGAGTCGAGACCACGATCGTCGATGCCGATTTGGAAAATGTTTCTGACGATAGCCGCTGGATTGGCCATCATGGTGTTGGTCGCCCGTTGGACCTATCTGGAATGGGTTCCCGGTTCATCCGGCGATGTACCTGGTCGCGCCATTGCCCAGCAGCGATCGGATGATTCACCGTCCCTTGAACCGACAGCCCAGGGGATCGCGTTGGTCACACGTTTGGTCGATGCCAAATGGCAAGACGGCGAGAATTCGGTCAGTGTCGGTGAAGCCCTCACGCCGGGGCGATTGCACTTGTCGTCGGGATATGCCCAGATCGAATTTTTCTGTGGTGCAACGGTTGTTTTGGAAGGCCCGGCGGAGATGGAATTGATTTCCTCCACAGCGGCCCGATTTTTGGATGGTCGTTTGCGAGCACAGGTACCGCCGGCAGCGCGTGGTTTTGAAATTGATGTCGATGGAATGAAGGTCGTCGATCTGGGTACCGAATTTGGGATCTCTGTGACGCCCGATGGTTCGGATGTGCAAGTGTTTGACGGTGAAGTGGAGTTGCACCGCCCCGAGTCAGATAAAAAGTTGGTGACTGCGGGCCAAGCCTTTCTGCATGGCGAGGGACAGTTGACTCAGGGGGTGGCGAAACCTGGCGAGTTCGTCGATTTGGCCGCATTGGATAGTCGTGCAAAGGATCAGACCGTTCAACGCTTCGAGCGTTGGCGTGCCTATTCAAAACAACTTCGCCAAGACCCGAGATTGATTGCCTATTACGCACCGGACGAATCGGATCGATGGCAGCGAAAGCTACACAATCAAGCCATTCCGATCGACAGCGAGTTGGATGGGGCCATTGTTGGGGCTCGCCGCGTTGCGGGCCGTTGGCCTGACAAAGGCGCGTTGGAATTCAAACTGCCAGGGGATCGTGTCAGGGTAAATATTCCCGGCGAGTTTCGATCCTTGACATTCGCGTGTTGGGTCAAAATCGATAGTTTGGATCGCTGGTACAATTCGTTGTTTTTGACGGACAATTATCAGAGTGGCGAACCTCACTGGCAAATTCTCGACACCGGACAATTGTTCTTCTCGGTGCGGCCGGGAGAGCAAGCACGAGCAATGGGTCACAGAGAGGTTTTGTCGCCGGTATTTTGGGACCCGTCGATGAGTGGCCAGTGGCTGCACTTGGCAACCACCTATGACGTCGATGCCAAAACGACGACCCACTATCTGAACGGGCAATTGCTACATCAAGAATCGATTCCTGACATCCAGTTAGTCCCAGTCACCCGAATTGGGATGGCAACGATCGGGAACTGGTCGGTGCCGACAAAGCCAGACGCTCATTTTGCGATTCGCAATTTGAACGGTAGCCTCGATGAATTGGTGATTTTCCAGGCGGCTTTGTCCGCTGACGAAATCGCTGAAATGTATACTAGTGGTAGTCCCTGAATTGCCCCGCGATGCTTGATGAAAAGCATCCACTATTGAACCGAAGATCAGTCGTACAAATCGCCCACCGAGCATTCGCTGAAATAATGAAACGTCAACTTTACATTGTGATCCCACTTGGTCTGTTCGCACTTGGTTTATTCGCCGCCGCTCCGTCTTCGGCTCAACCACAAGCCAAAACGACGCCGCAAGACGAAGCGAGACATTTCACTTTAAAGGTCTTGCCGATCTTGAAGGAGAAGTGCCTGGCTTGTCACGGTGGCGATCCGGACGATTTGAAAGGTGACTACGACATGCGCACCCGCGAGGCGGTGCTGCGCGGCGGTGACTCCGAAGAGCCCGCGGTGGTACCAGGTAAGCCCAATGAGAGCACGTTGTACGAAGCGGTCACTTGGGCAGGCATCGAAATGCCACCCAAGGAGAACGATCGTTTGAGTGATAAGCAAACGGAAATGATTCGGCGCTGGATCGAAGCCGGGGCACCATGGCCCACGGAAGAAGAGCAGGCCAAATTGCGTGAGGCTGAATGGTCGGTCGTCGAAAACGATGACGGCGTGTTGGTGTCCACAAGCGGTGGTTTGGCGGACGAATGGACCTATCGTCGATATCAAAAAGAAGAGATTTGGGCGTTTCAACCGGTTCAAGAGACGTTCGAGTTTGATTCGATTGACGGCTTTATCGATGCCAAGTTGTCCGAAGCCGGTGTTGCAGGTGCTCCGCAAGCTACACCACAGCAACTCTTGCGACGGGCGTCCTATGACCTGATCGGGTTGCCGCCGACGCCACAGGAAACCGCACAATTCTTGCAAGCCTGGCAAGCAGATTCCGAGAAGGCGTGGACGGATCTGATTGATCGTCTCTTGGCGAGCCCGCATTATGGCGAACGCTGGGGGCAGCACTGGCTGGATGTCGTTCGATACGCCGATACCTCTGGGTTTTCCAACGATTACGAACGCTCCAACGCGTGGCGGTATCGGGATTATGTGATTCGATCTTTGAATAACGACAAGCCATACGACCTGTTTGTCAAAGAACAACTCGCCGGCGACGAACTGCGACCGGACGACCCCGAAGGTGTCATCGCGACTGGGTTCTTACGAATGGGACCCTGGGGAACTGCGATGATTCCAGCCGAGGAGGCGCGACAGCTTTATCGGGATGATGTTGTCCACTCAATCGGGCAGACCTTTTTGTCGATGCCGATGCGTTGCTGCAAATGTCACGATCACAAGTTTGATCCCATTCCAACGCAAGATTACTACCGCCTGTACGCCACGATCTCCGCGACTCAGCCAGCCGAAATGCCCGCGGAATTCCTGCCTACGGAAAATAAGAATCGATTCGACGAGAACAAGAAACTGGTTGACGCGCTGTATGACTATTCGCATGAAAAACGAAACGCGTTGTACAAAAAGCGAGAGGACGCGGCAAAGCAGTGGTACAAGGAAAACGATCTGCCCTACAAAGATGAAAACGCTCGAAAGAATGACCCCGAAGACAAGAAGCCGATCCGACACGTCGGGCTGACCGAAGACGAACAGGGGCGGCTGAAAGTTCGTGAACAAGACACTTGGATTTGGGAACGTCGCAAAGAGCGATTGGAGCCGATGGCACAAAGTGTTTTTAACGGCCCGGATCTGTCACAGAACAGCCGCAAGCTGCGCCAGCCCGGCAACCCGAAGCCGAAGGATAAAGATTGGAAACCGGAAACAACCATTTTCCTTGGAGGTGCCTACACCGCCAAGGGCGATGTGGTGACTCCGGGTGTGCTGAGTGGCTGTAATCTGCCGGTCGAAGGTGCACCGACGGACGACCCATACGCTCTGCCGACCGATATCCAAGGTCGCCGTCTGGCACTGGCCAACTGGATCGCTCGACCGGACAATCCACTGACCGCGCGTTCCTATGTGAATCGAATCTGGCAATACCATTTCGGTAAAGGAATCGTTCGCACGGCCAATAACTTTGGCGTCAAAGGCGCCAGCCCGACTCACTTGGAACTGCTCGATTTCCTGACGCAGGATTTTCTTTCAGGTGGTTGGAAGACGAAACGCATGCATCGCCAGATCATGATGTCCGATGTTTACAAACGTAGCACGGTCCATCCAAATTTGGAAAAGTTGGAAACCGTTGATCCGGAAAACAAACTGCTGGCTCGATTCATGCCGAGACGTCTGACGGCCGAAGAAGTTCGTGACAGTTTGTTGGCCATCAGCGGTGAACTCAATCGCGAAGTTGGCGGGTTGCCGATCGTACCGGAGATCAACTTAGAAGTCGCGTTGGAACCGCGGATGATTCAGTTTTCGATCGCACCGGCCCAGCAACCGTCGCGAACGCCCGAAGAACGCAACCGGCGATCCATTTATGCTTACCGAGTCCGCGGTCAAGCCGATCCGTTTTTGGAAGTGCTGAACAAGCCAAATCCAAACGACTCGTGTGATTTTCGTGATACCGCGGCCGTGTCGCCCCAGGCGTTCACGTTATTCAACAGTGACGTGACGTCCGATCGGTCGATCGCGATGGCTTTGCGAATCCAAAAGGAAACCGAAAAACTGGCGGATCAAATCGCCCGCGCGTTCCGATTAACCCTTGGACGCAAGCCGAGCGATGTCGAACGTGAGCGGATGGTTCAGTACGTCACCAAAATGAGCCAGTATCATCAATCCAGCGACCCCGAACCGGTCGTTTTCCCCACCAAGATCACGCGATCATTGGTCGAAGAGTTCACGGGAAATCCATTTGAATACGAAGAGTGGCTGCCGATATTCGAGAATTACGTGCCCGATGCGAAACCCAGCACGGTTTCGTCCGAGACGCGAGCATTGGCGGATCTCTGTTTACTATTAGTCAATGCCAATGAGTTCATGTACGTTTACTAATCAGTTGATGCCGCAGAACCCGATTGGAAACTGTCTCCTGTAGTTCTTGCAGGCCGACGTTTCACTGACAGACGACTACTGAAATTCGACTACTGAAATTCGGCGCCATGAACGCCGTCGAACGACTTTTACGCAGGTGAAGATCATGACTGGATTACCACGCAGAGATTTTTTGTATGGCCTGGGGTCGTCGGTGGGCGCGCTGGCGCTGACGGATCTGTTGGCTCGCGAAGGTCTCGCCGCCGGTGCCGCAGTTCCGACGTCCAATCCACTGGCGCCCAAGAAGCCCATGCATGACGCGAAGGCGAAAGCGGTGATCATGTTGTTCATGGAAGGCGGTCCGAGCCAAGTCGATACGTTTGATCCGAAACCGGAATTGAACCGTATGCACTTGACCGAATCAAAACGCACCGAAGGTTTGGCCACCGGAAAGCGATTCTATGTCGGAAGCCCGTTCAAAAGCCGCAAGGTAGGCAAGTCGGGAATCGAGATGAGCGATCAATGGGTGCATTTGGCTGATCCCGAGGTCGCCGATGAAATGTGCGTTTACCGAGGATGCCAGGCAGAATCGCTAAATCATCCCGAAGCCTTATTGCACATGAACACCGGCAGTCGGCTCGGTGGTGATCCTGCGGTGGGATCGTGGATGACCTATGGGCTTGGCAGCGAGAACGCCAACTTGCCAGGTTATGTCGTGATGACGGAATTGGCGGCACCCCAGGCCGGTTCGACCAACTGGTCCAATGGATTTTTGCCGGCTTATTACCAAGGCACGACGTTTCGTTCGCAGGGTTCACCGATCTTGGATCTGAACCCAGCGGCCCACAAGACTCGCAAACATCAACGCCAGGCGCTTGACGAACTTGCTTTTCTGAATCAAAAGCATCTTCAGCGACATCCAGAGCACGACGCTTTGGCGGCGCGTATGGAAAGTTATGAATTGGCGTATCGGATGCAGACCGCTGTGCCCGACATTGTCGATTTGAGCAAAGAGCCGCAGCATGTTGTCGAATCGTATGGACTGAGCGACGGTAACAACGACATGTTTGCCAAACAGTGCTTGATGGCACGGCGTTTGGTGGAACAGGGCGTCCGGTTCGTGCAGATTTTCTCGGGCGGTTGGGACAGTCACGATTACCTGGAACGTGGTCACTCGGCTCGGATCAAGAGCGTTGACAAGCCGATCGCGGCATTAATCAAAGATCTAAAACGCTGCGGCTTGTTGGATGAGACGTTGGTGATTTGGACCGGCGAATTTGGTCGTACACCGGACAATAACTATCGCGGTGGTGTGACGAGTGTCGGTCGTGGCCATAATGTCGACGCCATGAATATGTGGTTCGCCGGTGGCGGCGTCAAAAAGGGAACGATCGTTGGCGCGACTGACGAAATTGGTGCCAAAGCGGTCGAATGTGTCCATCCGATTCGCGACGTTCACTGCACGTTATTGCATCTGATGGGTTTGGACGACAACAAACTGACCTATTTTCACGGCGGACGCTACAAGCAGTTATCGCAATTCGGCGGCGAAGTCATCGACGAACTGATTGCGTAGCACTTTGATCTGCAGACTAGAAAAACGCCGCTTTCAATGCTCCGGTCGCTGGATCACGCACGCGTAATTCGATCGCTGGGAACACACGGAATCTACCTGCGCCAATTTTGCGACCTTCCAGGTCCGAGCGTTGCCATCCTTGTAACTGAATCAGTTCGTCTGAGGGGTTGGTGAGGACAAATTGCCAGCGATCGGCGTCGACGATTGCCGCAATGTCTGTCAATTCTGTAGTCCGCCATGTGTCTTCGGTCCGTTGCGTCAACGGAATTTCGCGATCTCCGCTAGTCCAGCTGACATCGCAGTTGCCCGTCGTCGCCACCAGGACCTCGACGCCGTCAGAACCGGTCTCTGCAACGAACCGCTGCAACGTTTGCCTGGCAGAAAGCGACGCGTCCACGTCGTAGGTCAATGATTTGCCCGGCTGCAACGCGATGGCGTTTCTTGGATCGACGAAGGCGGATTCGGAATCAATAGCGGTAAAAGCAAACAGAATGCACAGGATGGACCAGCTAAGCCAGAGCCCCGACGCGACGCGACGCCCAAAGCGCGATCCGAAGCTCAGGTTCAATGCCAACAAGATGCTGACGATGAATGGTAGTCGTGTGCAGGCACTCTGTAGCACCGATCGAACTTGGATCGAGACTTTTGGCGGTGTTTCGATCATCCCCGAATCGCGTGCCGTGGCCTCGCCACCGAAAGCACGTGGCACCGGTTCGTTACCGGTTAAATTCAATACCGTCGGTTTCGCAGTCATCAGTGCGGCTGCATCGTCCCAGCCCAGGAAGAACGCTTTGCACGGTGCCGTCCAGTTTCGGTAGTGGGACGTCGTCCATACCAATTGCAGCACGAGGCAGCCAAGCAACAAACCGATTGCCCATTTCGACGACCGAGGCAAACGTTCATTCCCACCCGCGTCGCCGGCGGTTGCAAACCGTTCAAAAAGTCCGCCGATCGCGACGTACAACACGATACTTGCACCGTAAATGATGTATCCACGAGCGGTTGCAGCCGGTGCAAATACCAAGCAGGCACCCAGCGGCGCGGCCAACGACACCAGACAAAGCAGCATTCGGTCGGTTTGCCGAATGGTTGCCAGTCCAATCACACCCAGTACCAAGATCCACGGCGATTCGATCGACGTTACGATCTCGGCGGTCAATGCGATGACCTGCCACAAAAAGGGCACGATCCCGCTGGCGAGCGTCGACTGCCAGGCTTCGATGGCTCGCCAAAGGTACTCGCTTTCGACATCAACGACATTAATGCTCAGTGCCGGCAAGATTTGTTGCCAAACCGGTCGAAACGACAGAGCGATGATCATTGCGGGCAGCCAGTGGGCGATCGATTGCCGCCGGATGCCCAGCACCAGATAAACCAGTAACAACATTTGTGCAACGTTGTATGCCAGGCTGATCGATCCAATCACAACGGCGATCTGCAAATGACATCGCCAATCTTGCCGCTCGCGCCCGATGCCCGATTCGTCCAGGAGCGTCACACCAAAGAAGTAAAGCGCGAATGAGAGCAGATGCGGTGTGGTGTCATTGATGTGGACCCCCATACCAATCCCTATCGCCGCCAATGCCGCCGCGACACAGGCTGCGCGAATCGATCCAAACCAGCGAACCGTCATTCGGAACACAAAGTATAGGCAGGCCAACCAACTGAGAAAGTTGACCACGAGCAACGAAGTTTTCTGCGACAAGAAGCCACTCCATTGGGCGCCCAGGAACGAGTAGCCCGCGCGCAAATATCGAAAACTGTTGTCGTAGCGGAACGTTCCGGCAAACCAGCTGACTTGTTCTACTGCCGAAACCGTTTCGTTCATCACGAACTGATCGTCCACCAAAAAGCTGTAGCCCATCAACGGCAGTTTGCCACTTGCCAGGTCGTGCGGAACGGTAATCATCCGAAAACCGGTTCGCTCGGTCGTGGATCCAAACAGATACGTCACCGCAACGACACCGATCCAGAGCACGAGTGTGCTCACGACAAAGCGATGTTGGCGGATGTGGTTCCAGGTCAGTCGCTGCCCGGCGTCGCTATCAGACGATTGATCTGCCAGAATCGATTGGTTCAACCGCCAAATCGTTTGCCGATCACTGAACCATGTGATCAACCCGATCGCGATGGGTGTCAACAGGTACCACAACCCGTTCCAAGGCCGGGGTTCACTCGGCAATAACAATGCGTCGGCCGGCGAAATTCGCGTGGCCAAAAAAATCGCAATCGCTGTCGCAGCACCAACGGTCACCGATGCGAATCGCGCTGGCATTCGGCCGCAAAGAGTGACCAGCCCCCAGGTCAAAAGTGCAGCTGCGATACAGGGAACAGCGTCGCGGGTGTGCGCCGTCGCATGCCAGCCGATAAAGACAAGCTGGCTGAGCGCGATCGCCAGAAGTGCGCCGGTGACCGCTAGATAAGGGCATGCTGAATTCGTCGGCGACGACGCGTTTGATGTCGATTCTAGAATCGGATTTGACGCGGAATCAGCAGCCTTGTCGGTCTGCGTTTTTGGCGTGCCGCCTTTGCGTTGTCGATGTTTCTTGCTGTTCACTGAGTGAGCCGGGAAACCCGATCCGTTGCAAAGACGGCATTTTTGAAAAAGAACGCTGGAGCGGAGATTGCATTGCGATTCCGCTGCTGATCAGTATTACTTTGCGCCAGCGGAGACTTGAAACTCACGTTGGCTCGACTGCGTCGCGGTCGGAAAGTCCTCCGGCACATCGGTCAATGTGACTTTGCCTGTCGCGGCCCATTCGGTACCGCGGATCAGTGTCGTGATGAACCCAACACACTGTACCGAGTAGTCGGCGTGCCCCATCGCCGTGTGAAAGACGCGGCCTTTGCCGTAATCGATCGTCATCAACATCGGTTCGTGGCGACCGGTGCCTTTGTATTTTTCGTCCGCGTAGGCGGTTGCAAGGATCGTCATGTTGTCGCCCGGCCCTCGCAGTTCTTGATACAGTTCGTCCTTGGTATGCATCCAAGATCGCGGCAGTCCTTTTGTGATCGGGTGATCGGGATTTCGGACAACGAGCTGATACTCATGCTGGGGGCCGTGATTGCCGCCCCTGCCAGGCGATTCATCGCGAACAGTCTTGCCAGAGTCGTCAACGTAAACATAGGGACCGGATTTTTCATTTCGGCCACCCCAGCCGCCCAGTCCGATCATCTTGTTGTACTCGTCCCAATCGCCGAAGGAATTGTCGGCAGCGTGGACGACGACCATGCCGCCTCCGTTGCTCATGAACTCCTCCAACGCAGCATTGGTATCGTCCGGCCAAGGGGCGGCATTGTAGCCAAAGTTATTTACAACGACGTCGTAGTCCGAAAACTTGGGTTTGAAATCTGGATCGCTTTTGGGTTGGGGCAAGTCCTGATAGGTCTGTCCATCATCAAGCGGAAACTCTTTCAGCAGATCGCCGCCCTTCCAAGTGAACTGCGTGCGTTGAACATCAACGGTAAACCGACCGGTTTCCTCCAAATACTGTCGCATCATCGCCGTCGTTTTTGGCCAAGCGGTGTGGTTATTCTGGCCATCGATAATCAACACCTTCAGTTTCTCATCGGCAGATGCGGAAACCACTGATCCCAAAACGACGGAAAACGAAACCAAGAGAACAAAAACACGATGCAGCATGGGTGGGCTCCAAAGGAGGACCGAGGAGGTAAACGAACGACAATAGCTTAACCGACGATATCTTAGCTGACGAATCTTAGCTGAAGACGATCGATGGGCTTGTCGCGACACAACTGAAGCAGGCGGCTGACTGGAAAGTTCCACGCTTGGCGGGCAACGCAAACGCAGTAATTTCCCAGGCTTGAGCACGAATTTCCCGACGGGCGAGTTTTACGAGCCATCCTGTTCGTGGGTCCGCATCAGCACCTGCAAACCGTTCATGACCAGTTGAAAGCGACTGCGTGCCCGCTCGACGGCTTGTTCAGCCTGGCGGTCACGCATCCGTTTGGCTTGCAGTTCTTTCGGAGAAATCTTGATTCGGCCTCCTTTGATGTCCGCGTCTTCTCGAGCCAATTTCTGAGCTCGCTGGCTAGCTGCTGCGACAAAACTGGAGAATAGCCCTTCGATCCCCGAGTAAGCCATGTCGTAACGACCAAGCCGAAACTCGCGATCTCGCAAGTTCGCAATCTTATCGGCATTGGGGACCAAGCCGCTCCGCTGAGCCGAATCCATCAACTGGCTGAACGCTCCCATGTCCAGGATCTGGGTTTTGACGCCACCTGCGCTTTCGGATTCGCCCTCGTTCTGGTCATCGCCGTGGGCGTCGGCGTTGGCCACATCGAACTCGTGCGTTGCGTTAACACTATCGATGCTGTCGTACTCAAGTACTTGGGCCGCCTGTTGTCGAATTCTGGCGGCGTCGGTGGTCAACAGGACCATCCGTCGCCGATTGCCAAGTCGCAAAAACGCTTCCACCGAATACGTCTTCATCGGAACTTCGTCGACGACGCTGACTAGCGGGATCCCGTCGGCCAAGTGCTCTTCGCCGCGTGTGTGCACCAAGAAACTCTCGTCCTGAATTCGGATGAAGTAGACCGCATTGGGAAAGATCTGATCCTCACTTTCGACCGGACAAAAACCGAATGATCGGCTAATCCAGTCGAGCTGTTCGTCACCTTCGAGTTCTACAAATCTGGCCGCGAATTCGACGCTGACGTCAGCCGGCGTGACAGGACGCACATCATATTCCTCGTCGTCCTCCGCCCCGACTGCCTCCCTGAACTCCGTATCGGCATCCAAACCCGATGCGTCGGTGTCCTCGGTCGAATCTCTAGCAGCCTCGCGTGCTGCAAGCTTCGCCAGTTTTGGCAGCAGTTCATCGAACAACTCCAAAACTTCACGGACCTTTTCTTGTTTCCGTTCGATCCGTTTGATTTGTCGGTCCGCATCCTTTGCTTTTGGGTCGACCTCCTTGCCGGCATCCTGTTTCATCAATCGGGCGCGACTGGATTGATACGAATCGCGCGACTCCTGCAACCTGACCAACGCTTGCCGTATCTTCTTTTCGATGAACAAGGTCCGCGCATCCAATACGCCAAACGCAGATTTGCTACCTCGCAAGAGCTTATATAGCGATTGAAAGTCTTCGGCGTTCATCTTGATTGACTCGATATTACCGATTCGATTCGGTGATTCCACTCCGGGCCCGTTTGGCGAAATCGTTCGCCGTCCATGCGTATGCTACTCGATTCTTAAAACCCGTGGCGCCCTCGGAATGCCTCCTTGTTACTAGCAAACCTTCAAACGGAGCACCCGATGACGCTGCCAGATTAGCGAATGGTTCGGGGGGTATGTAACGACGCACGATCGGTTCCGCATTTTCATCTCGCGCTCGCAACCTGACACGCGCGTTCCAAAGCACATTTACTTTCCGTGTTTTGACGCCCAAAACGTGTGGCGAACGATTTTGCAGCTGATCTCCGCAGCCAGTGGCTGCCCGTCGTCGATTGGACAAACCGTCCGCTCGATCCGTTTTTGTCCTTGGCTTTTGAAATTACCAAAGCCGTAGACCAGGGCCAGTCCTGGCGAAACTATGCCAGGACAGTTCGCTGGCTACATGAATTCTCGAAAAAGCTCTGGCGTGGCTCCCCGGACAGGTTGACCGGCGTCAGGCACGCTCGCGTCAATGCATCGGTTGATAGCGACGTTCTGATAGCGACGTTCGTTGTTTGCACTGAAAATGTTGTTCGCGCTGACGATGACGTGGATCGCCGTGGCGATATCCCACTGTGATCCGCGATGCAACGTGATCGGCATCGCGCGTTGAACGGCAATCCGACGCTTCGGTTGATGAGCCGACGAGCTGCTTGTTGAGCATCCATCCAAACGAACGCTCGCGACCTCTGTCAAATTCGATCCGCAAGCAAAACTTCGTGTAGAAGCAGTGATCTGCCGTCGTCGTTCAGAACCGCACAAGAAGAGGCATGGCGTTTGCCCTATTAAGCAAGCAGCCGCGTGCCCGAGATCGCGCGGCGAAACATCTGTCAACAAGTTCACCTCCTCTACACCAACAAAAGGAAAGTCAATGTTTCTTAGACTGTCTAAATATCCGCTAGCGGCTACCTCCCTGTCCGCCGTCATGCTGCTGTCACCGAATCTATTCGCCGCTGACGCAAACGAGCGAGAAGACCGCGGACAAAAATACGAAGACGATGCATGGTACGACATCACTGAATGGTTCGACGGGAACGACTACAACCCCACCGATGAAGCCATCGGACGGTGGGACGACGAACGCTTTGACTTTGCGGACAAGCAAACCAGCAGCGATCAGGACAATGACACCGAAACGATCGACGCTGAAGAGTTCTACGG
>JABDKS010000551.1 GCA_013002105.1 Pirellulaceae bacterium
TCGCTGGTCCGGTCGAAGCGACTGCGATTGGCAATGTTGTGATGCAGATGCTTGGTGCAGGGCTGTTGGGGTCGGTCAACGAAGCGAGACAATTGGTACGTCGCAGTTTCGAAACGGTCACCTACGAGCCACAGTCTCCGGGGGTATGGAACGATCCCGCGGAACGATTTGCATCGCTAGAAACGACGTAATGCCGGACCGTCGCATCCAGATCTTTGCGTCCCACTGGCCGCTGGGGCGATTGATCCACAGTGTTTGCCGGATTGTGAGCACTGATAAACCGGCTACATTGGCCACACAATAGCCCCGCGCAGATTTGAATTCTGTTACTCGATTTTGTAGAGAACGTTGTTAATGTCCACTGAACAGCTTGCCGAGCGAAAGAATGAAATTCGATCGGCAGCCCATGCAGCCAGAAAGAATCAGGCGGACAAAGATGCCGTCAGTCAGCGCATCACCGATCGTGTCATGCAGCAGAGCGAATATGTGCAAGCGAAGTGCGTGATGTGGTACGTCGACGTCCGCGACGAAGCCCGCACGCGACATGCTTTGCCCGACTGCGTTGCAAGCGACAAGAAAATCGTCGTGCCCTACTGCGTCGATGGCGAGTTGCAACTCTTTCATTTGGAGTCGATGGAGGAGCTCGAGATCGGAATGTACAAGATTCTGGAACCGCGGGCAGATTTGCGAGACGTCGCAGACAAACAAGTGGATGTCAAAGACCTGGATTTGATTTTGGTGCCCGGCGTCGGGTTTGATTCAAAAGGTGGCCGGACGGGACACGGCAAAGGTTACTACGACAAGTGTTTGGAAAACGCGAGACCCGAAACTCCCCTGATCGCATTGGCATTTGAGTGCCAGATGTTCGATGAAATTCCGATGCAGGATCACGATATCTATATGGACAAGGTCGTGACCGAAGATCGAGTCTATCAAGGCTTGGGACGCAGCTGATCGATGGCAGCGCTGCATGAATTGGTCGAAGACACGTACGCCGAGGGTTTTCGCAGTATTTACGGCGAAGTACTGATCACCGCGCGTGATCAAAAATGGCTGAGCCATTGCGTCAACGCGGTGACCGGTCACGCCTCCAGTACGATTCTGTGTGATTGCGAAGCGGGTGTGTCACGGTGGATCGGTGTTGACGAGGCCGCCGACGGCGGGACGCCCGATGGTCGCATTGGGGCGGTCGTGCAATTTCATGTTCCCCGGTTTCGCAAGGACCGCCGCGAACATTTAGAAAAAGTCATGATCGCGAGGCTAAGTCAAAACGTTTTGACTTGTCCGACGGCGCGTTGCTTTAACCAATTGGAAACCGACGATTATTTCAAGTTGGGGCGCAAGATCGCAATGTTCGGCGATCGACATCAGTATCGTGATCAGCGATTCGGCCAGAAAGGATGGGTCATTCCAATCCTTAGTGGTGAATTCTTTCTGTCGCGTCGATTCGGTTTCCGCGACGGCGTGATGGGTGGCAATCTTTGGTTCTTCGGACCCGACGAGGACATCGCATTGGCCGCCGCCGAGAAGGCTGCTTTGGCCTCGGATTCAGTGGCCGACGTGATCACTACATTTCCGGGCGGGGTCGCATCGAGTGGATCCAAAGCCGGCAGCAGTTACAGAGGATTGATTGCGGCGACTTACGCGGAATACTGTCCGACGCTCAAAGAAAAACTCGGTGATCAGTCCAAGGTTCCCGATGGGGTCCACAGTATCATGGAGATCATTCTCAACGGAAAAGATTTGGCGGCGCTGCAAGCTGCAACCAAGGCGGCGATCCATGCTGCGGCGACGACCGACGGTTTGCTGAAGATCAGCGCCGGCAATTACGGCGGCCGTCTCGGTAAGACGTTTATCCATCTGCATGAACTGATTTAGCGCCGCCAATCCGCCTCCGACGCCTCGATCGGGCAAGACGGATGTTCGAGCCAATTTTACGACGCAGCCAGCGCGGCGAGTTTTTGTTTTGCGGCACCGCCGTCGATGACATCAGCGGCTTTTGTCGTACCGTCGCGGAGCGATTCCACTGCGCCGACGAGCAACAAGGCCGCTGCGGTACCAGCGAGAACCGTGTCGCGACACGGACCCGGCTGCCCGTCAAAAATGCGTCGTATGATCGCGGCACTTTGGGCGGGGTCAGCAGCGCCAAGTGCCTCGCGGCCGACAGGCAGTAGACCAAAGTCGCTGGGCGTCCATTGCAGCGCACGTTGGCCGCTGGGGGTCACATCCAGCACGTTTGTTGCTCCGTCGAGTGAAACTTCGTCGGTGCCGTCCGCACCGTGGACCACAAAGGACCGCGTCGTACCCAATTGTGCGATTGCGGCGGCGACTTTTTCTTGCGCGTCAACGGAGGCAGTACCCAGTAATTGATGTGTTGCTCCAGCCGGGTTGCATAGCGGACCGAGCAAATTGAAAAGCGTCTTGACACCCAGTTTGCGGCGGACGCCGACCACGTGTCGCATGGCTGGGTGAAGTTTGACGGCAAAGCAGAAGCAGATGCCGAGGTCGTCGAGCCGTTTGGCAACCGAATCGGCATCTGATTCGATGGGCACGCCTAGTTCTTCTAGGACGTCGGCCGACCCGGTCAGGCTGGTTGCTTTGCGGTTGCCGTGTTTTGCCACCGCGACGCCGGCTGCCGCGGCCGTGATCGCCACGGCCGTGCTGATATTAAACGTTCCGCTCTCGCTGCCGCCCGTGCCGCAGGTGTCTAGCAGCGTCGCGTGGGAATGCGGGATGGGGGTCATGTGGCGGCGCATGGCGGACGCTGCGCCGACCAATTCGTCAACCGATTCGCCCTTGTCTTTGAGCGAAAGCAGCAGTTGGGCAATGTCGTCGTCGCTCGCGTCGCCCCTGAGCATTTCGTCGATCAGTTGGGAGGTTTGGTCGACCGAGAGGTCCTGGCCGCCTTTGGCTTGGTCAATCGCAACTTGAAATGCTGACATGGAAACTGATAGGGATTAGAGGCGCTGGGGAATGGAGACAACCGGCTTTGGTACCGGATGAAAATTTCATGAGCTTTCCGGGGTCGTAAGCCAACGGCAATAAAATTAAACTTTGGCCATGACACGAAAGATCATTATCGACTGTGACCCAGGAATTGACGATGCCATCGCCTTGTGCATGGCATTGTTTGATCCAAGGTTGGACGTTTTGGCAATCACTGCGACGGCAGGCACGGTCGACGCCGCGCGTGCAACGACCAATGTAAACGCGATCGTTGGCCAATTGGACCCGCCACGGTATCCGCGAATCGGAAAAGCGATGGCGGCCGAGGATGCCCCGGTGGTTCATAACCGCCATTTGCACGGGCCAGACGGTTTGGGTGGCTGTAATTTCGAATCGATTGATCGACAACACTTGCCGCCGAGCGAGAAGGTCATCGCCGAGATTGTTCGTAAGTACCCAAACGCAGTGACATTGGTCTGTTTGGGACCGCTGACGAATCTTTCGCAGTTATGCCAGTTCCATCCTGCGGTGTTGCCATTGATTGACAAGGTCGTTATCAGCGGTGGTTCGGTTACCAGCCCAGGCAACGCGTCACCCGTGGCTGAATTCAATATGTTCTTTGACCCGGTCTCTGCTCAGGAGGTATTTGCGTCTGGAACGACCAAGAGTCTGGTGCCTTTGGACGTCACCGAGTCGATTCAATTTGGTGCTGAGCTACTGGAGCAATTGCCGGCGAAGTATACGCGTGCGGGAGCGTTGTTGCACCGATTGTTTCCTTTTGCATTTCGCGCTGCACATCAGCAACTTGGACGTGAACTGATTCCCCTGTATGACCCCACGGCACTGATCGCCGTATTGGAGCCGGATCTTTTCACCTGGAGCGATATGGCGGGGCGTGTCGAGACGGCGGGCGAAATCACGCGCGGCGTTACTGTGTTTGACCAACGACTGCGACCGGAGTGGCAGACCAACATGGAAGTTGCCGTGGGAGCGGATGAAGTCGAAGTGCGCGATCGGATCATTCGCAGCTTGCGCTACGCCGGCCAACAAACTTAGTCGCACATGACTGGTCACGCCGCGACAGGAGCATTTCTAGATTCTTTGCCGGCAACGAACTTTTCTGGCAGGATTTTGCGAAAACCTGACCTGACTTGCCGTAGCCTCTCTTGGCCGGTCAAACCGCGTCGATGATAAACACGGTTTCGCCAAGGCTACCGCAGAATGGTGTTCGCCGATGGATTGGTGCCGTGGTACGGCACGTCGCCGCG
>JABDKS010000554.1 GCA_013002105.1 Pirellulaceae bacterium
GCTCAGGCCCGACCCTTCAGCGTCTGAGTCGTCCGTTGATTGGACGTCCACCAGACCGAGTTCATTCTCCGGGATCGAGAAAGTATTCGCACTGATGCTCATGGGTGCGGAATTGTCGGGCAAATCCGTCACGGTGATGACAATGTTTTGGCTGTCCGACAAACCTCCGCCGTCGATGACCGTCACTTGAATTTCGTAGGCATTGTCACCTCCGGCATCTCCGGGATTTTCGAAATCGGGAGCAGCCACGAAGGATACGACGCCGGTGTTTTGGTCGATATCGAATAGGAAGTCATCGACGGTTCCACTTAGCGAGTACGTTAAACTGGCTTCTGCAGGCACCGTGTCATCATCGGTCGACTGTACGTCGATTGCGGATAATTGATTCTCTGCAACCGACGCGTTCGGGCTGCTCACGATCGAGGGCGCGTCGTCTGTAACTGTAATGACAACATTCTGAATATCCGTCAGCCCGCCGCCGTCGGTAACCGTAATCTGAATCAGGTAAGTGTTGTTCGCGTCCGCATCGCCCGGTAATTCAAAATCGGGCACCGCTAAAAACGTCACGATTCCCGCGTCAACGTCGATGTCAAATAGGGGATCGTCGTTCGTGCCGGTCAGTTGGTAGGTCAGACCCGAGCCTTCAGAGTCGGCATCATCTGTGGCTTGAATATCGATTGCTATGTTCTGATTCTCGAGCACCGATGTGGCCGCATCACTCGAAATCGTTGGGCTATCGTTATCGTCGGTGACAGAAACCACGATGTTTTGAAAATCGATCAAGCCGCCGCTATCTACGACTGTTACTTGAATGTTGTAGTCGTTGTCTAACCCCGTATCGGCTGGATTTTCAAAGTCTGGTGCGGTTGAAAACGTGACAAGACCGCTATTGATATCGATGTCGAATAGCGAATCGTCGATCGTACCAGTTAAGAAATAAGAGAGTCCGTCATTTTCTGAGTCCGAGTCATCGACTGAATCGACATCAACTACAACGGTCTGATTTTCAAACACAGCAATGGTCGCCGGACTCGACATCACGGGCGACTCATTGAGGTTGTCCACTAATATTACAATGGATTGTGTATTCGTCGAACTATTCGTGTCCATTACGGTTACTTCCAATTGGTAATAACCGTCCGTGTTAGCGTCATTTGGTGTCTCAAAATTTGGAGCATCGAGAAACGTGATCACACCTGTGTCGATATCGATAGCAAAGAACTCGTCATCAACGTTTCCAGTTAGGGAATAGGTCAAGCCAGCCCCTTCCGAATCGATGTCATCAACTGCTTGTACATCCATGACGATCGTTTGGTTTTCGGGGACGTTCGCTGTCGCGGCGGAAGTGATTGCGGGTCCAAGTATTGCGATCGTTACAACGACTTCGTTGGACTGCTGACCGGTGTCATCCAAAACGGTGTAGGTGAAGCTGTCGATGCCCGATTCAGTACCGTCGTGCAAGTAGGTTACCGATCCATCGATTGGATTGAAAGTTAGCGTCCCTTTTGCGGGATCAGTGGTGACGACCGTCACCGGGTCTAAGGATGAGTCGTCGACATCGTTTGACAACAGGTCGATTACTGTATTACCGCCGGTTAGAACCGAGGCTACGTCGGGTTGAGCGAACGGCGCAGGATTGGTTCCTTTCGGGTACATCCAATACTTCACCACACGATCATTACCTTGATCGGCGAGCCATAAAACATTGTTGAGGTACTCGACGCCCTCTGGAGAATCAAAAGTGTCAATGCCGTTGCCTGGGATTCCTTCGGTTCCGAGTGTCTGCAACAATACTCCATCTGAACGTATCACCTTGATGCTATGCGTGTTCTTATCGGCCGTTGCTAAAGTGCCGTCTGGCAATACATCTAGATAGCGAACGCCATCGAATCGATACGCGGAACCACTCAGTTCGGTGATCACATCTAATGTGTCCGGATCAATGAGCAGCATTCGATTGTTATCTGAATCTGCTAACCAGATGTCACCGTTGGACGTCACTTCCAGGTCGTGAGGATTCAGAAGGCCGCCTTGGGCGGCGAAGCCGCTTGAATTGACAATATCACCGTTTTGATCGAAAACAACCAAGTTCTGTGACGTGATTCCAGTTACGTAGACGTTGCCATTGGGATGAACAAGTACCCCTTCAATTTTGCTCAGCTGTGGGTCATCAAGCTGATCGATCAAAAAACCGCGTCCACTTGACGCGTCGATCGCGTAGATTGTCACGCGATCGTTAAGTGTGTCGGCCACGTACGCTCGACCTGCAGAATCAAAGTCGATGTCGTGTGTGCCATCTTGATGATCATTTCCCCATTCCGCGACGAAGGACAAGGTATTGGAATCCAGCACGACAACGCGGTCATTCTCAACGTCTGAAACGAACAAGAACTTATCGTCGGGCGAAACCTTTACGTCGTGCGGACTATTAAGCGGCGATGTCGTTCCTTGAAGGTGAACAAATACAAACGGATCATCAATCGATGTTTGTTCCGTCGTCGAATTGTTGTTGAGTCCGGGATCGAGGGTATCCGAAATCACACTAGCGGTAGTGCTGGCGTTACCAGTCGATGATGCACTCAGGAGCACTTGCACCGTGAATTGAGCAGAACCGCCAGCAACAATGTCGCCCAAACTGCACGTTGGCGTTCCATCGGGATCTTCTCCGCAACCAGTCGTCGAGATCACAGTGGCTGCTGCAGGCAATGTTTCGGTGACGACTACGTTTTGGGCCGTATCGGGTCCTGCATTGTTGACAGTCACTGTGTAAATAGCCGTGTTTCCGGCTACGACCGGATCGATGCTATCAGCGATCGTAATCGATAGGTCGGCTGAGGGGGGAGTGACTACGGTCGTATCGGCGGATCCGAAATTGTTACTTGCATCTGGATCAAGAGTATCCGAAGCAACGCTCACTTGATTTGTGATCACGCCGACTGCGTTGGAATCGACCGACACAGCCAATGTGTATTCAACGGTAGCCCCCGGTGCGATCGTGCCGACGTCACAGGTTACCGTGCCCAACCCATCACCCACACAGTCGCTCGTTTCCAGTCCAGAAAGATGGTCATAGAGTACAACGTTGCCAAAGTTGTCGGCATGTACTAGCAATAACTGGTCACCAATACCCTGATCATAATGAGTGGCTACGCGAGTCGTGGCAACATCACTAGCGATGACTGAATCTTCGACCCATGTTTGTCCACCGTCTGTAGATCGAAAGAGCACCAATTCAGTGTTCTGACTTACTTCGTTGAATCGTCCCAAGATCGCATAGATATCACCCGAATTTGGGAGTCGGTAAATTCGGTGTGGGCCGGTCAATTGTTCATCACTCACGATTGC
>JABDKS010000571.1 GCA_013002105.1 Pirellulaceae bacterium
CAACGGCGTCAAGGTCATCACCAGGATCGACTTGATCAATCCGATTGCCACACTGAGCGCCGCGACGTCCGACGACGCTCCCAGCGCCGTCCCGGTGACTGGCCCGACAATGTATGTCGCAGCGCCGCCACCAATTGTCGCCAAGCTGATCGCGTCACGATAGCCGAACGCAAAGGCAACCATCGCCCCGACTGCAAACGAAACCAACACCCCGACCAACAGAGACACAATCCCGCTGACACCTGTTTTACGAAACTCGTCCATGCTGACGCCAAACGCGGTGGCAACGATCGCGAAGTCTCGCAGCATGGCTCCACCCATCACACCGATACCCGACAAGACGGGAATGTCGGCAATCCCTTTTTCGCCACCGGTGTGGTAGCCGCCCACAGCGGCCATCACCAGGCCTACCAAAATGGCGATCGCGGAACCGTGAAATCGACCCCGGGTCAAACGATCTGAGACCCAATACGACAGCCAAACCGTCATCCCCACAACAGCGAACGCGGTAACTAAATGATATTTCGTCAGAACGCTTTGCAGCGCCTCGGTGATCTCGATCACGCTGGGTCGTCTCCCGATTCATCGCTGGAGCCCACTTCATCGTCGCGATCGGTTCGTTGTACCGAATCGGTTCGTTGTACCGAATCGATTCGTTGTGCCGAATCGACCGGGCCGGGCAACACGACGTCTTCGGAAGCCAATTCGGCTGACCTCGAGAACCGGTCGATCAGGGGGACCATCGCAAAACTCACCGCGACCACCAGCACGCCGGCAACCAACGCCAGCGCGCCACCGTCGATCGCCTTGACCACGTTTTGACTGGCCGCCATCGCCACCACAATCGGGATGTAGATCGCACTCCAAAACAAGATGCCCTGTTCTGTCAGCGGTTTCATTCGTCCCGATCGGCGCATCCGATCGCACAAAAAGATCAACAACAACATCGCAATTCCAACTCCACCCACGTTGGCCTGGACACCGATCATCAGGCCAAGCAATTTGCCGATCATCAATCCAAGTAGCAAACAAATTGCTAACAGTGCGGTTCCGTAGATTGCCATCCGGATTCCAAAGTCGAGTGTTCATTACAGCGACCGCTGCACAAGCATCGTAACGTGCTGGCATTGCGGCGATCTCCATACAGAGCACGTATCTGCCAACGTGAATTGTAACGACGCTGCAGGTCGCCAGTCGGTGCGGCACCGCATCGGATCCACAGTTTGGACCAGAACAGCAGATGGGACCAGTCAAGCAACGATTTGGATCACGACGGCATCGCGTGGCGACGTCCAGAATGTTTTGAACATTGTGAACGTTAAGCCGGTTCACTTCGCGAGCGTGCTACCTACGTTCACCCTTTATTCACGCTATAAAACTGCCACCGATCGTCCGTCCGGCCAGTGCGTTCCATCGAGCCCAGATCCTCCCAACTGCTCACCATGCCACACGACCTTGACCCATTGCAAGAAAGGTGCTCAACGTCCTCCTCAAGTTTAACGTCGGTAGCTAACATTTTTGTTGCGGTTGCGACGTCACACCTCAGCAAAGACCGTCGAACCTTTCGGATCTCTCCCGCGCCCGGCGATTCGATCAACCCTCCTCGCTCCCCAACCAGTGTTAGGAATTTGCATCGATGAGCAATCCGTCGATCTACATCTGCGACGACATCCTTGCCGTCCGACGGCTTCATGACGGTTTGCTCAATGATGACCGCCTCCAACTCCCCATCGCCGATCACCTTGACTTACTCTCACAGCGGATCGTCGATGGACACGCATCGCGCCATCCGGCAACCGTCACGCATATTAGCTGTTGGCACCCAAAATGGGTCGGACACTCAGCCGAACAAATTTTCAGCGTCGATTTCACTTGCCAGGACGCTCGCGAAACGATCGCACGTGAATACGGGTTCGCCGACTGGGCCGACGCACATCAGCGCGGCAAACAACCGCCCAGCCTCGAATTCGAAAACGCCGTCGATGCGCTCTTGGCTGGCGACATTGCCAAGCTGCGTCAATTGATCGGCGCTCACCCGAAACTCACACAGCAGCGGTCCGACTATGGCCATCGATCAACTCTGCTGCACTAC
>JABDKS010000579.1 GCA_013002105.1 Pirellulaceae bacterium
TTGTCCCGTTTGTTACAATGGCTCGTAGTTCAACGCCGTCCGCTTCAGTGGCGTGCGGCGACAGACAATCTAACCGTTAGCGGACACTAGTTTTCTCAAGAGGTAGACTCGGAAAGCAATACGACCATCTGCTTGCCGACGGCTTCAGCATAGCGTTCCAATGTTGCGAGCGTGGGGTTTGCGTCCTCATTGTTTTCCAGTCGCGACAACGCGGCTCGATCGATTCCCGTTCGCTCGTTGATGTCCGCCAAACTTAATCCTTGTCGTTCACGCTCAGCCCGCAACGCACCCAACACTTGTCGTAGCGGTGTCCCCTCCTCTCTTAATACTGCTAATCGCTCCTTTGCGCGTTTCCTGATTTCCGGTAACTCGTCCCCGATCTGCTCGCGGATTCTTGCATGCCGCGCGCGTTCTTCTGGCGTTGCTTTGCGATAAATTCGCTTAGCTCTTTCTTTCGACATCTTTATTCCTCCACGTCATACGCGGTCACCGGATAAACCGTCACATCGTCAATCTGTTCGTAGACAACCATGATGTAACGTCCGTCAGGCGTGAATCCAAACACGATCGGCAAGCCTGATGAACGGCTCACGTTGCGGTCCATAGGATTGAAAAACACTTCTTCAATATCTTCTGGCTCCAGATCATGCTCGGCAATGTGTTCAACATTTCCTCCTGGCTCGTCGTTCCAGATGATCTCAAAATACGGCATCGCTCTCCTTTCGCGCCTGTTGACTTATACTACAACACTAGGGTCGGTTGGTCAATCGCCGCGTCCGCTAACACAGAACATCCGCAAGGTCCGCTACGCGGATCGCCTTCGCTCTTTGTTCAACGTGCGTCCCATTGGTAGAATCGTTGGTTGTTTGACGTCGTCTCCTTCGTTAATGGCGGCGACGGATGTTCTTCCCGTTAGCCGCACCAATTTGATCTAAATCATTCCTCCTTCTTCGCTTGGTTGCCAGTGGAACGCGTGACGGACGCGGCGTGCTGAATTCTTCGGTGTCGGTTTTGGTTTCTGATCAGTTGCTCGTGTCGCCATTAGAACCCGTCGTTGCGCGGACCTTCATTGGTACGTCGGCGTAGTCTTTCGCTTCGGTTTGGCGAGTCAATCGCTTCGGTTGAATCTTGCCCTACGTTGGGCGGATTTGTCGTTGTGGTGTGGCTTGGAGTTGCGGCGTCTCGGCTTTTGAATCTGCAGGTTTCTTTGGACAATGTTCGCGTGTCGAGTTGATCGGCCAGGCGGCAGACCGTTGGAACGCGTGCTCGCAGATCAGCCGAGTTCACCCGCCCGCCGTCGGCACGGTCTCTTGTAGCCAGTGGAACGTTGATTGCCCAGTTTGTGCGTCTAACATGGATTTGCCGCAGAGCCGCCTGATTGGAACACGGCTCGGATTCCAACCACCGATCCCTTTAGCAACGGCCTTCCGTTGGATAACCCGCATTCGGCGGACGCCTCGTTTGATTTGTCACCCGGACCGGCGTTGGTAGAATGTCACATATGCCACGCTTCCCGCTTCGTTGAGAATCGGCGTCGGTAATTCCCACCGTTAGGCGATCTGAGGCTGTTTGCTTACGGGTCTGGAATCCCAAGGTCACGACATATCTTGCGTGCCAAATGGTCCGATATCTCGTTGTGGCGTGGCACGGCGGATCGCCGCCCATCCGCCGAATTCCCCCACCACGAATGGTTGCCACCTTCGCGGATCAGTTCGCATCCGTGATCCATCAGATGCCGTATCAGATCGCGACGCTTCACGGTTGAATCGCCACCTCTTCGAATGATGGTCCAGCGGCCTTGCGAGCATCGTCACGATTCATTTCAATCGCCTCGGCGAGTGCTTCGCGCAAATTAGCGATCAACTCTTCGCGAGTGGCGCCCTGCGAATTGACGCCTGGTACTTCTTCAATCCATCCAATCCACCATGGATCGTCGTGCCGAATTACGGCCGTATATCCTGGCTTAAACATGATCACCTCAATTGAGAACGGTTAGCCGCCCAACATGGTTTTGCCGCAAAGCCGCTGCCCGGACGCCTTGTTCTTTATTCTACGTGCCTTCCTTTGGTACAATCAACCGGTCGTTTGCAAATCGTCCCCGTCTCCACGAACGGCGTCGGCAAATC
>JABDKS010000581.1 GCA_013002105.1 Pirellulaceae bacterium
CCGTACTTGCGATCACCGATCACCGCGTGTCCGCGCTCAGCAAACTGGAGCCGAATTTGATGTTTTCGGCCGGTTTTCAATTTGACCCCGACCAAGGTGACGTCACCGGTACAGGCGATGTTTGCAAAAGCCAGCTCGGCCCGCTTCGCGCCGGCCGCGGACTGGTCAACCACGCGCATGCGCCGGGCCGCATCGTCCTTGACAACATCATCGACCAGCGTCCCAGCCTGTTGATCCAAATCGCCCTCGACCGCTGCCAGGTAAATCTTGTCAGCCTGATCGGTAATCGCGGATTTCTTACCTTGTTGCGGGCCACCAAACTGCGGCACTAACCGCGAGGCGGCTTTACTGGTTCTAGCCAGCACGATGACACCACTGGTCATGGTATCCAAGCGGCTAACAACGCCAACGAAAACATTTCCTGGCTTTTGGTATTTGATTCTTAAGTAATCACAGGCCAGCTGATGAATCGTCGGTTCACCCGCTGCCGCGCCCATCGTGGCGATCCCAGCCGGTTTGTTGACGACCAGCAAATGATTGTCTTCGTACAAGATGTCCAACTGCGACAAAACCGTCTCCAAGATGCAGATCGGCTGGCGCGGCCGATCTGCAGGGATTCAAGCAGGGCAAGATTCCGGGCAAACAGGTGTTATCGTTGACTTTTTGACGCTCGTTGTCGATACTTCCTTTGTCAACACGTTCGTTGACATTCGGGGGCGATTTGGATTCGACCGGATGTCTAGAAGCGTTGGTTGCGTGTCGTGGTTGATCAGTTGGCCACGTAAAAAGCTGATCACAATTTTTAGTTGCAGATGAAAATCTCGCACTGGCCGCCTAAGAACAGGTAGCCCGGACTGATGGGGATCGCCAGAGTCGCCTGAAAGTCCGTCACAATTCTGGATCGCCACATCGTCCTACTCGAGACGCGGTGGGTTAAAAACTGATTCGAGTTAGCAATCGGCGGAGCCTGTCGGGCAGCGCCGTTCAGAGCGAAAGAGTCTCTTCGCGAGGCTGAAATAGCTCGACTTCACACGTAGACGCCGTCGTGGATGCATCTCGGGACGCGGGTTCAATTCCCGCCGCCTCCATTCGAGCGCTCGACTCGCTGATGCTCGCTCACGGCGGGCTCGCGGGTTGGACCGTCGATTTTGAGTTGACGTTCATCGCCGGGACGCTTGCGAGTCGGGCGGGCGAATGTCCTGAGCGAGCCCAGGCGAGTCGAAGGGCTTTACGGATTGATACATGGATGAATCGTCAAACCTGACTTCCAAGTACTACGTCTACATCCTTCGCTGTTCCGACAACTCTTTCTACGTCGGCCATACCCAAGACGTTGCCAAGCGAGTCGCAACGCATAACAGTGCCAAGGGCGCTGTCTGGACCGCGGCCCGATTGCCCGTCACGGTCGTCTATCAGGAAAGATGCGATTCGAAAGAAGCAGCGATTCAACGAGAAAATCAAATCAAGCGGTGGTCGCGTGCCAAGAAACAAGCATTGATCGATGGAGATCAATTGAAGCTCATTCGAAGCGCCGGCGCCAATCTATCCTCGTCCCAGGCGTGAGCGGGCAACCTTTTTGCGTTACGATTACTGACCAGATTGCGGTCAGAGGCTGACAACCGGCGACGATCGTTGCCGGCAGATCTACGGACAATCTGCTGACAGCCTTTACTGGTGAGCTGTGCGTTTGCCTTCGCCGCGCCGGGCTTAGAAGTTTCCCAAGGCAGCCTGCTTGAGGATTGCTTGATCGGGTTCGTCTTCCAATTCGTCGTAAACGTCTCCGCTGTGTTTACCGATTCTTTTACGACGGCCAAATTGACTACGACAACCGAATCGGCATTGATCGGCACCGTTTTCCAATCGCATCGTGGACAGCGTTTGCAATTGCCGGGGCGATTGCAATGATCGGTGTTTCGCTGCCGCCGACCGACGGCAGATCGGGGCGGTTTAAGAGCACAATTTCGATCTTCGGCACATCGTTCATGCGCGGCACGCGATAGTCGGAAAAGCGTGGATTCTCAATCCT
>JABDKS010000672.1 GCA_013002105.1 Pirellulaceae bacterium
CGTTGGTGATGTCCTGAAATGGGAGGGCAAAAATCGGTAAACTCAATTGGCGATTCGCGTCGACTGTGATGCGTTTTGTGGCGGATGCCCCATCACGGTTTTGCAGCGACAATCGACGCGATCATTATCATCGCCGGGCGCCCATAGTGCTACCCGTCCAGCGTGTCGCAAGTTGTTCCAATTATCAGTTGATTCAATCACCCGTAGATTCAAACGTATCGGTCACCATTGGATCAACAGCGGTCGTCAGCGATTGGGCCGCGATCGACCGTCGTAGCCACCACCACGCTGCACCAGCACAAATTGCTTCGACAGCGATAAACATGATTCTTGCCGCGATCGCTGCCAACAATGCGTGGGCCGTGCCGATCGATGTCGCCAGAATGGTGGTGATAACCAGTTCGCGAACTCCTGCCCCGCCGGGTAACAGCGACGCAAACCCGATTACGATCGCCAACGCAATCGCGGCGGTCGACACTGCGGTGATTACCAGCAGGCTGGGAGGGGAGGCGGTCACTGAGGGAATGGAAAGCACGATGGCTGTAAACGAAGCACCGATGAATAACCAAGAAACGAGCGACCACGCCCAACCGGTCAAGAAAAAACCAAGGCTGCTGGAGCCTCGATCGTTGAAATCGAAATCCGACGGAGTCATTTTGGCGACCCGTGCGGCGACCCGCTTTAAGATCGGCGGAATGGTGGGAACGCTGGCGAGAACCGCGACCGCGAGTGCCGACCACGTCATCCAAGTTGGCACGGGCAGCCAGAAAATGACGATGCAGGCCAAGGTCGCTCCGACACCCATCATCAACAGTGTTTCCATAAAAACGCTGATCGTCGCGCGAATGGGTTGGACGCCGTCGACAGAAAGACCTCCGGCGCGCAGCACGATGACCATCGCTTTTCCCGGAACATATTTACCCGCGTGTCCTAAAAGCTGCGAGGCGATGGCGGTGCCGTAGGTCGCGCGGGCACCAAGCGACCGGACCGCATCGTGCAGCACCAACCCGGGAAAAAAAATTCCAATCGCGTACAGCAAGGCGGACAATGCAACTTTGTCCCAACCCAAATTTTGCAGTGATGGAATGTTTGCGATTAATCGGTCACGCTGTTGGATCAGGCTATCGCGATCGGTAGGCGGATCTGGCAGCGCGATCTGCTGATCCAGCTCAGCAATCTGCCGTTGGATCTTGTCCGTTTCGTGTTGCCATTGATCCAATGCCGACCGAGTGGCCAGTACCAAACCAACCGCTACCGCCAACGCAATCATCCACTTGGCGAGGCGCAGCAGCATCTTTCGGGTTTTAGCTGGATCGATCGGTGGGTCGCTATTCAACGAGGGCTCATGAGGAATCGAAAACGGATGGGATTTGGGTCAAGCGGGCCGAAACCAGCGTCAGCGGCCCACGCCACTAGTCAAAGCGTAACGGATTGTCTGCTTGACCACTTTTTCTGGGCGGCATCACTTTGAGCCTAAGACATCGAGCCTAATTGGACAGCGACACTTTGGAATCAGAACGGTGTGTTTTCCCGCCCCGATAGCCGCACGGCGATAGACGCGGTTGGTTGCAAAGACAATCGGGGCGATAGCCCAATGGATTATGAAAGTATCGCTTTGCAGCTAAGCGAATCGCCAGCCGACGTACTGCCGAAGCACAGAAAAATGTGCCAGAGAGACTCGCCTCCAAAGCGTCAGACCTCTTTTCGCATCCAGTCTCCTGCTCGGTTTGGCTCTTAGTCTGTTCAACTGCTGAGCGATGGTCCACAATTCGGCATCCAATTTCGATGCAAAAAGCTTCTTGTGCGAAATCGGACGCCCAGTTTCCTTATTGCGTATCCCTACCACAGCCAGTCGAGCACCTTAATGGGCCGGAAGAAAAAGCCAAACCAACGCAAGCAAGGCAGCGGAAATTCTGGGCCGGCGTCATCAGAGAAGCAACCCGGCAGCGACTCGCAACCGAGTTCCCGGGAGTCGGACGCTGGACTGTCCGGACTGTTTCCACAGCTACCGTCGTTTTCGCGAGTCATGTCGGTTGTGATGCTGATTTTTGGCATCGTTGCGGTCGGCATTTTGTTCTACCGCGTGATGGCGGTTTTTTTTGTGCCGTTGTTTATGGCCGCGGCATTGGTCGTGATTTTTCACCCGATACATGAATGGCTGGTCCATCGCTTTGGAAACCGTGCCCGGCTGGCAGCGATCGCGACTACCAGTCTGGTGCTGCTAGTGGTTTTGTTGCCGCTGTTGATCGTGTTGAGTGTCGCGGCGACGCAGTTTACGGCGATGGTCAGCCAAGCGGACTTTAATGATTTGACCGCCGCGGTAGATCGGGCGCGGGCGCAGTTCGGTTTGACACTGGACCATCCCCAGCAATACCGAAGACTGGATCAACTAGCTGATGACCTGGATGGCCCTGCCGAACCAGAGGAGTTGTTGGCAGAGATTGACGAAGCGAAGGAGTTGGTCGCGTTCTTGCAAGATAGCTCCGAGAGCCCGGACTACGCCCTGACCAGTGCCGACATCGCCCAGCGTCGTTTGGACGAATTTGCCGAAGCGGTCCGTGCATCGATTGCGACCGATCCAGATAACATGCAATCCAAAGTCGTTGCCGAAGAACGATTTCATCGACAGAGCGTGGTCGCTTCGGCGTCGATTCGGACTTGGATGCACAGCAAACTGGGTGGTTCGTTCCACAGCACGCTGAGATTGTTGGCGAACCCCAGCGAAATCGAATTCGCCAACCTGTTACGAAAAAGCCGCGAAACGCTGCAGCCCCGATTCGTCAAACTCACCAGTGTGACCGGAACGATTTTGTTGAAGTCCGCGATCGGGATGATCATCCTCGTGATTTCGGTCTACTTCTTTTTGATCGACGGGCCGGCGATGATTCGCACGCTGATGCGTCTGAGCCCGTTGGACGATGCGTACGAAGCCCAGTTGTTAATGGAGTTCGATAAGACCAGTCGCGCGGTCGTGCTGGCGAGCATTTCCAGTGCGGTGGCACAGGGAATTCTGGCATCGATCGCGTTTGCGATTTGCGGCTTCGATTCCTTCGTGCTGCTCTTTTTGATTACCTGCCTGATGGCATTGATTCCTTTTTTGGGAGCCGCATCGGTTTGGGTGCCCTGCGCGATTTACTTGGGCGCGGTCGATCAACGATGGCTCGCCGCCGGCTTGCTGGCGGTGTACGGTGCGTTGGTCGTGTCGTCGATTGACAATGTGATCAAAGCTTACGTGTTGCATGGACATTCGCAACTGCATCCGCTGTTTGCACTACTGAGTGTTTTAGGTGGTGTCCAAGTTTTTGGTCCGATCGGAATTTTGGTCGGCCCGATGGTCGTTGTCTTCTTGCAGACGTTGTTAGAAATATTGAGTCACGAGTTGGAGAAATCGCAGGACAGCGACACACCGCCTGGCAGTGGCGCGGATGGTTCGCCGACAGCTTTGCCGCCAACTGCTGACGGCGATGGCGGATCCCTTGCGGTGACATGAGCAGGCCGAGATCGCAGTCCAGATCCTTGGCGTGAGACCACCGAAAACGAAACGATTTACGGGTGATTGAACAAGATGGACGAACAACTTTTTGAATCGGTTTGTCGGCGGGCGCGCGAGGCGGCGGTGTTGCAGACGGCTGCGGAAACATTGGAATGGGACGAGCGGACTGGCATGCCCGTCGCCGCGGGGGCTTACCGTGCCGAGCAGATTTCGGCGTTGCGAACGGCGGTCCACCGGATTCGAACTGATTCACAATATGGTGACGACCTGCAAACGCTGGTGCAGCAGGTTGCCGAGTTGGATCCCGGCAGTGATACGCGAGCATGCGTCGATGGACTGCATCGTGATTGGGACCGGAATCGCAAACTGCCGACCGAGTTGGTCGAAAAAATCTCCAATGCACGTGTGCTTGGCCAGCAGATCTGGGATCAAGCCCGAGGTGAAAACGATTTTTCGCTGTTCCGCGACGCGCTGGCAAACATGGTCGGGCTGCAACGCGAAGCCGGAACACGAATGGCCGAAGGTACCGATCGCGATGCGTACGATGCATTGTTGGACACGTATGAACCCAACGCAAAAGCGGATGATCTGCAACGTGTGTTTGATGAAGTGCGTGGGCCGCTGGTCGGGTTGGTCGAAGAAATCGCGGCTGCGCCCAAGAAGCCGCCCACGGAGATTCTCAAACGGAGTTATCCAGTGGAGGCGCAGCGTCAATTCAGTCGATTCGTTGCAGAGAAGGTCGGTTTTGATTTTCAACGTGGACGACTGGATGAAACGTCGCATCCATTTTGCACAACGCTCGGCCCGCACGATTGCCGAATTCTGACTCGCTACGACGAACACTGGCTGCCGGGCGGATTGT
>JABDKS010000312.1 GCA_013002105.1 Pirellulaceae bacterium
GGCCGACCCTCCGCAATCGGCCGGTGGGAACCGGCCCTACGACTACCACAGCTGTAGCGGATTGGTGTTCACTCTCCCTCCGGGAGAGTCGGCCTCTCGGGGCCGGAGAGGGCTCGCGCAACCCTCCCTCGGGAAACGCTGGTCGAGCGCTCGCCCCATTTGCCGATGAACCCCTCCCCGGAAACTCGCAAGCTCTTTTCCGACCCTCCCGAAGGAGGGTAAATTTGAATCGTTTTGACTTGTGTCGATACCAATGCGCTTGGAGAGGGTCACATAGGGTACCAATCATATTTTAAAAAAACACGCCAGCGTGAACTGGCGTGTTGAGTCTTTCCAAGTAGGAATCGTTGGCTACTTCTTCTTCTTTTCGTCGACGCCCAATTCCTTCAGTTTTGCGGCGATGGCTTCGCCGTGATCACCGGCACTGACTTTTTTGTCGACGTGCAAGATTTTTCCATCTTTGCCGATGTAGTAGGTCCAGCGATTGGACATGCCACGTGCGTTGAGACATCCGAGGGCCTTGGCGAATGTTTTTTCCGGGTCGCTCAAGATCGGGTAATCCAACTCAAGACTTTTGGCAAAGTCTGTGTTCGTCTTCACGCTGTCTACGCTGGCGGTAAAGTACGCAACGTCAAACTGACGCAACAGTTCGCCGCTCTCACGGAGCGACTTGCATTCTTTCGTTCAGCCACCGGTGAACGCTTTGGGATACCAAGCGATCACAACAACTTTCTTGTCTTTGAATTGTTCGCTGGTGTAAGTCTTACCGTCACTGCCGACCAGTTCAAAGGCAGGCGATTGGTCGCCTACACCGACTTCGGCACTTGCTGAATCAGCCATCAGGAACACTGCTCCTATCA
Source organism: Pirellulaceae bacterium (assembly GCA_013002105.1). The sequence continues at coordinate 861 of JABDKS010000312.1, forward strand.
AGATACAACTGAGAGTCAAAAATGTTTTCATCAATCGTCCCCGGAAAACGAGTTGAAATTGCTGGCGGACGCCCGCCGATTGACGACAGTCTATTCCATCGCCACTGTGAAAGTCCAAGGAAACTGTTTTCGATTTTGATGTCGGTACAAAATCAGTGCAGATCGGACTTTTTCGACCGCATTCGATACCAAGGGTAATACAACAGCCCAAAACCAATCGTGATCAATCCGGCGACCGCTTGTGCGGGCGTCGCAATAGCAGCCAGCGTCGCCGTCAAAAGCGTACCGCCAACAAAAATGATCGGCGGGATTGGAAACCACGGCACTCGCACCTTGGACGATTCGCGGCAGTGCAACCAAAACACCAGTCCAACAGTCAGTGCCGCGCTGACGGACAACGTAAACCCGAGGTAGCCAAGCAACTGCTTGAGCGTCGAGACGGAGATGACCAACATCGCCAGGACGGCTTGAATCCAAATCGCAACGATCGGAACCTGTCCCTGGAACCGAAATACTCGTGGCAAGAACCCATCGTCCGCCATCTTTGCGTACACCCTTGGACCGGTCATCACGAGTGCGGAGACGGATGTGAAGAGCCCGAACAAAATCACGACCCGAATGAAGAGCTCAAATTTCGCTCCACCGATCGAGCGTGCCGCCAACGTGGCGACATCCGGCTGAAACCGAATCGATTCGATCGACGGGGCAAGCACAAAGATCGCATTGAGCACGATGTAGATGACCGTGACAAGCAACGTGCCCATCAACAACGCACGGGGAACGTTGCGCTCGGGCTGCTTGACTTCGCCCGCCACGTAGACTGCGGCATTGAAACCACTGTAGCTGAGAGAAATCCACATCAGTGACGTGGCAAACGTCAATGCAAACGAAAAAGCCGACGTCGACTCTTTGACGCCTGCCGATGACACGCCCTTGGTGCCCTGCCAACCGTCCGTTGTCAGTAAGGCCATCACCACAAACGCGGCGATCAACGTTAGCTTCAATAGCACTGCGGCATCCTGCACGCGCGCACCAGGTCGAACACCGATCGTGTGCAGTGCGGCCGCGAGAACGACTAAACTGATCGCCGCGATCGAAGTCCACGAAGGGGAATCGGGGAATAGATACGACGCAAACGCGGTGGCGGCAAAAGCGATCGCGCCTGTGAACCCCGCTAACAACGACACCCAACCCGCCATCAACCCGGCAACCGGATGCAACGCGCGAGACAAAAATAGATACTCGCCACCGGATTCCGTGAACTCTCCGGCCAAGGCCCCGTAACAGACCGCCCCGCAAATCGCGATCACGCCGCCGATCAACCAGGCCAGCAATACCAGCCAGGGCGAACCGAGGTCCCCGATCGTGAACCCGCTGGTTGTGTACACACCCGCACCAATCATGCTAGCAGCGACGAGTGTCGTCGCAGATAGCAGACCAAGCGGATTGCTGGAGTTGTCGCCAGAACCATCCACAATTGGCGGGGTTTCATCGACACGACTGGAGTCCGATCCAGCAGAATTCATTGATGGGCTACTTGGCGAAATGGACGGGACGATTGCGACAGTTCGATCAATTGCTCGCGTGCGATTGTAGCCCCTTTGTGGTCCAATGAAGGTATATGCGTGTCGATCCATCCGCAAAAAATATCTGTCCGTACCAGACACCGTCCGTGTGACCAAGCGTACGCCCATCCCATTACAAAAATCACGCCCAAGGGAAACCCTACCATGCACCCATCACGTCGAACGTTTCTCGCTTCGTCATCGGCAGCCATCGCCACGGGACTCCTTTGGACACCCGGTGCGATGGCCGAACGATTGATTACAACGCCAAAAATGACCGAGGGACCTTTCTATCCCGACCGCATGCCTCTGGATACCGACAATGATTTGTTGATGATCAACGATTCGATCAATCCGGGTGTGGGCGAAGTGACGCACCTGAGCGGACGCATACTGACCGCCAACGGATCACCGGTTCGTAATGCGGTAGTCGAAATCTGGCAAGTCGATGGACGTGGTGTTTACTTGCACAGCCAGTCCAGCGGCAAACAAAAACGCGACGCGAATTTCCAAGGCTTCGGACGTTTTCTGACCGACAGCAAGGGCCAGTACTACTTTCGCACAGTCAAACCCGTCCCTTACCCCGGCCGTACACCCCACATTCACTTTGCGATCAATCACGGCGGCAAACGAGTTCTGACGACGCAAATGTTGATCAAGGGGCATCCACAAAACGAACGCGATGGCTTGTTCCAACGAATCAAAGATTCGAAGCTGCGTGAAACCATTACTGCGGATTTCAAACCGATCGCCGACTCCAAAATCGGTGAACTCGCTGTCAATTTTGATCTGGTGTTGGGAATCACGCCGGCAGAGAAGGACGGCTAGCGCGGCTTTTGAATAGTCCGGACAAAATGTTCGGCCCTTGTTCGCCACTTCGCAATCGAATCCCATCTTCGAACGTATTGGTCGTCACGCAATCAAACCCGTAGTGGTTCATCAAATTGCGCAGCGATGAATCGTCAAAGTGATGCAGATGTTCATCCGGTAGTAGCATGCGCCAATTGCGAAACCAATCGTCACCCAATTCCCGCCATCGGCAAAATGGAACGGCAAGTACCAAATAATCAGTTTGTAGGTGGCTTAGAAAATCCAAGTCGGGGATGTGTTCCAAGACGTCATACATCGCTGCCACATCCCACCGTCGTTGCAGAGCCTCGTCCCAGTTCATGAAAGTGACCCCCTCGGGCAGCGGATAGTCCGCAATGTCGCAGCCAACACAAACAGGCACGCCGGTGATCTGTGCCGCTTCGATAAACGTGCCTGTCCCGTAGCCCACCTCCAGTACCGATTCGGGGATCCGGTCCAACTGCCCCAGCAGCCAACCCATTCGCTGATAACCCAATTTGATCGTTCGGTCACTCAGATCGTCGTAGTACGACAGGTAGGCTTGGTCATAGACCATCGGTTTGGAGTGCGACTGGTGAATGACACCAAACTCGTCGACGTGATAGTTTTCGATCACTTCGGTCTCATCTCCTTGATGGTCGAATTTGCGTAAGACGAGTCGGAATGGGTCGAGTCCAACGGAAAACGGTCGACGCGTCCCGTATGGCGGGTGATTGCCAGCAACAACACGCCAACGGAATGTTATCCCTCATAACCCCAGTGGCGGGATGAACGGACAGGCAGTTCTCGTAATAATCTGCTTTGTGGCTTAGGATAACGAAGCTTGAAATGTCGTTGCGGTGATTGGTTTCCCGAGTAAACTTTGGCCTCTCATCGTACGGGTGACAATAGGATTTTCCCTGGACTGTACAACATTTGCCGCTGCAACGATCCGACGACCCTGGGACCTTGCAATGTACTTATCTCTTATCGCGAAGTAGACGTCCGTGGCCCTTCATTGGCTCCGAAAATTTCAATTGTCGATTGTCCAAAAACAATCGGCTACTGATTCCGCCGGTGACAACACCGATCAGACGGAGCGTGATGACCAATGCATTGATGCCACCCCAGCGTTTGTGACGAAACCTGTTTTGCAAGCAGACGAGCGAGCCTTTCTGGAACTCCTGCGCACGACGATGGGCGATCAGTTTTGCGTTTGGCCCAAACCGCACCTGTCTGATTTTTTATCGCTAATTGACGCCAGTAAGAATTTGGCAGTCGCCATGCGACTGGATCGCAAACGAATTCCGTTTTTGATTTGTGACATCGATTCGCTTCAGCCGATCGGGGCCGTCCGTGTCAATTTGCAATCGAGTCCGAATGATTGCGAGACTCATGCGACGATGGACAAAGTGCTGGGAAAAGCGGGCCTGCCGGTGATCCATTTCCTAACACCGGACGACGTGGAGCCCAATGAGTTGCAAACGCAACTGGCCGATGGTTTGAACTTGGATCTGGATCGTCTACCGCTGTTGGAAACACCCGTTCGAGACGCGACACCCCGCACCCAGACACCACAGCGATCGCTCTTGCCAAATTGATGCGACCTTGAGGGGCGACATCCACCGACCCGTCAGACCTGCATGATCGTCAAGCGAACCGACTGAGCGCGGGAATTGTCATTGCATGGCAACGGTGTTGACAACGTGTTCTGTTCAATTCAGCCATCCGAAAACGGGTTCTAGTGGTGTACTCCCGGGGTGACTTTCGGTTCCATCGCATGGAGCTTAGAATTGCACCCTTGAACTCACTCGATTGCATCATTGCGAAGTCGAACAAGGGGCTGTAGCTCAGTTGGTTAGAGCTGGGAACTCATAATTCCTAGGTCGCGGGTTCAAGTCCTGCCAGCCCTACTTTTTTCTCACCGGCTTTCCATACTTCGGCACGGCCAGCAGTCGCCAACTCCGTCGGATCAGCCTGAAAATGTCGTGCACCGCCGACTGACAACCGATCGGCGGCTGAACACCTATGAAC
>JABDKS010000706.1 GCA_013002105.1 Pirellulaceae bacterium
GTTCCTGGGAGCCGGTGACGCAAGTCGTCTCGGATGATCGAGATGTGATTGAATCCGCCCTGATTGAATTGTGTGACGACGAAGAATGTTGCCTGGTCATCACGACCGGTGGAACGGGGCCCGCCAAACGCGATGTGACACCAGAAGCAACCGAAGCGGTTTGTGACCGATTGATGCCTGGGTTCGGGGAGGTGATGCGACAAGTGTCGCTGACCAAAGTTCCTACCGCAATTCTCTCGAGGCAAACCGCGGGCCTTCGCGGGACTGCGTTGATCGTGAATTTGCCGGGCAAACCAAAAGCGATTGCTGAATGCCTTGACGCTGTTTTTCCCGCGATTCCCTACTGCATCGATCTGATGGACGGCCCCCGACTGGAGACCGACGAACGCCGATTGGTCGCGTTTCGTCCAAAAGGCAAGTAATCCGCACGATGCAACGCGGCGGCGTACAATACTCCACTTCCTGCACGTCCTACCAAAACTTTCACCGCGTCATCTGAAAGGACGCGGCTGGTTTGAATCTCAATCTATTTGGAAAAAGGAAAGATGAATCGCCCCCAAAATCTTTCGCGTCGAAATTTTATTGCCGGATCCGCGGCGGCAACCCTTGCTACCACCATCACTGCTTCTCCCGCCAAAGCAGTTGCTGCAAGTGATCGATTACGAATCGGGTTTATCGGAGTGGGCGGTCGTGGCGGCGCGAATTTGAAAACGATGGAGGCAACCAAATCGATCGATGTGGTTGCCTTGTGCGATGTCGACCATCGTTACGTTGATCATGCCGCTGAGCGACATCCCAAGGCCAAGAAGTTTCAAGATTTTCGCAAGATGTATGATGCGGTGGGTCAGCAGTTCGATGCTGTGGTCGTCAGCACGACCGAGCACACGCACGCGTATGCGACAATGCCTGCACTGCAGTTGGGAAAACACGTCTACTGCGAAAAACCGCTCGCCTACAACGTTTATGAGACGCGTCGCATTACCGAAGCGGCGGCGGATGCAGGTGTCGTGACACAAATGGGAACGCAGATCCACGCCAGCGACAATTACCGTCGCGTGGTCGAATTGGTTCAATCGGGTGCGATCGGGTCGGTCAACGAAGCCCATGTGTGGGTCGATCGGGCCTGGGGATTGCAAAGTGCCGAGGACGCGAAAAAGAACAAGGATCGTCTATTCGTTGATGCGCGTCCGACAGAAAAGATGGAGCCTCCCGCGCACATTGACTGGGACCTGTGGCTCGGTCCAGCCCCGAAGCGTCCCTTTCACAAAGTCTATTTCCCTGGCCCTAACTGGTATCGCTGGTGGGACTTTGGAAATGGCACGATGTCGGATCTGGGTAGCCATTGGAACGACCTGCCCTACTGGGCGATGCAGTTGGACGCACCACGCACAGTCGAAGCATTTGGCCTCCCGCCGCATCCCGAAATCGCCCCCGCATCGATGACGGCGGTCTACCAATATGGTCCACGTGGCAATTTGCCCGCCGCCACGCTGACTTGGTATCAAGGTTCGCACAAACCGGACATTTGGAAATCAGGGGGCATTCCACCATGGCGAAGTGGAGTCCTCTTTGTCGGTACGCGAGGAATGCTACTTTCGGATTACCGAAAGCACGTCCTGTTGCCCGAATCGCGTTTCACTGACTTCACGCCTCCTGAAAAAACCATTCCGGATTCGCCGGGGCATCACCAAGAATTCTTAATGGCCTGTCGAGGCGAAGGCACAACCGGCAGCCCGTTCAGTTACGCCGGCCCGCTGACCGAAGCAAACCACTTGGGCAACGTCGCTTATCGCGTTGGAAAAAAAATCACCTGGGATGCGAAGAACATAAAATGCGTCGGTTGCCCGGAAGCGGATCGATTCATTCGCCGCGAACCGAGAACGGGATGGACGTTGGATTAGCCGCCAATGCCTGGACTCGGTTTGACGTTATTCCTACGTTCGAAATTCGACCGCTATGCGGCAAAAAGCCGTGGCCGACCAAAACAGTCGTCCAATCCTACCAGTCAGCCGCAATGTCAGTCATCGATCGGCCACTCGCGCACATTTGTTCGTAGCAGCAGGACTCGTCGAAATTTGTTTGTGATTGGCAAGCAACCGAGAGTGCGGGCAGTTCGCCATTGGCGTTTCGGTTTGCTGCCAATCGTTCCGTCAAGTCATCCCTACAGGTTCTTGTGATGTACACAGACAATTCTCGTCGTCGATTCCTTCGAGACGCATCCTCTGCCGCGCTGACATTGGCGGCCGCATCGACCTTGCGTCCGCATTTGGCCTGGAGCCAAACTCCAGCGCGGATCCGCGTTGGTCAGATTGGTACCGCACATGCGCATGCCTCCGGAAAAATGGAGACACTCCGAAAGTTCAGTGATACCTATGAGGTTGTCGGCGTTGTAGAACCCGATCCAAAACGCAAAGAATCGGCAATGAAGCAGAAAGCTTACGCGGGTGTGCGCTGGATCAGCGAAGCCGAGCTGTTGAATTCAGAGGGGTTGCAGTGCGTCGTGGTCGAAACTGGTATCTCCGAGTTGGTGCCAGCCGCACAACGCTGCGTTGATGCGGGCATGCACGTTCATCTGGATAAACCGGCGGGACAATCATTGACGGCGTTTCAAGAGTTGCATGCGGCGGCAACGCGGTCTGATCGCTGCATTCAGCTCGGATACATGTTCCGATACAACCCCGCATTTGCACTTGCCGCCCGAGCCGCGCACGACGGCTGGCTCGGCACCGTATTCGAAGCATCGGGTGTGATGAGCAAAAAGATTGGCCAGGCTGCTAGAGAGGAACTGAAGAAATATCCTGGCGGCACCATGTTTGAACTTGGTTGTCACCTGATTGACGCACTCGTTTGGATGCTGGGTCCCCCAGAAAAAACGGTTCCCTATGTCCGCCATACACTCAGCGATGGCCTGGCCGACAATATGCTGGCAACGTTTGAATACCCCAAGGCAACCGCTACGATTCGCACTAGCGTGAACGAACCGTTCGGATTTCGCAGACGCCAATTCACTTTAGTAGGCACCGAAGGAGTCGCGGATATCCATCCTTTGGAGCCACCGATCATCGACCTCGCATTGGAAAAGCCGCACGGTGAATTCAAATCTGGAGTGCAAACTCCGCAGTTGACTCGTAGCGGTGGACGCTACGACGGTGATTTCATCGACTTGGCGATGGTCATCCGCGGTGAAAAGCAGCTTGCCTGGGACGCCAAGCACGATTTGGCTGTGCACGAGGCGATCCTGCGTGCCAGCGACATGCCTCTGGATGCGTGACGCCAAAATTATCCGTGCCTGGCGGACTTGGGCGTGAACCCTACGAAATCCAAGACGCCAAACGATTTCTTTTTATTTTTACTTGTTCGCACCGCTGAAGGTCCGAATGGGGCACGCATGGCGCGCGAAAACTCATCCAAAGCGGCGTGATAACTTGGGCCACTCGGTCGAAGTTGAGATAGGGTTTCTGTGGCACCCCGTGCGTCTTCTCTGTGCCGTCCAATAATTCTCTCGACAGAAATCTGCGTCGGCAGACGCAGCCCCACGTCCCCAGGGAGCTCTGCATGCACACTCAGCCCTTAAGTGCCGTATCCACATTCGGACCGTCACTCTTTCGACCGATCACACCACGGACGACCAGGAGGCGTAATCGACGAAAGCACAAACGTACTCCGCGGACCATCGGGATCGTGGTGCAGCCGCTAGACCTTCAGTTCAGACCAATCGATCCGTCATTTTTTGCGATTACCAGGGATGTCAGTCCTGGCGGGCTAGCCTTTCTGAGCTCGCAGGCGACAACGTTTGAATCTGCGTTGATTACGCGACAAGATGACGACGAACGAGAAATCGTCTGTCGTATTTGTGCTTGCTCGTTGATGCACGCCAATGGGACCGAGCACGTCTATCTGACATGCACTGAATTTCTCTACGAGCGATTCGCCTGAACCAATCCAAAGCCGGCGGCTATTTCCTGTTCCACCACCAGCGATCGCCCTCGCTACTGGCAAGCGCGGACTTGCGTGTGTCGGCGACGCTGGAGTCATCTTGCTGGTCTTGAACAACCGAAAACGCATTAATGTCGACACCGCCGGACGCCGTCACCACCCAGCCACTGCGACCACGCACAAAGCTGCATTGTGGCGAAACGGCTTTTGGAGTCGGATAGCTAACCAGTTCGACCGAATCATGGGGCTGGTTCAGCACCGACAGATCGATTTCGGCGTGTTCGGCTAGACGTTCTTGCACGATCAGCGTCGCGACAACGGTCAAATCCATGATGTTTCGCAAATCGCCAAAGACCGGCATCTCTTGCGATAATTGACCGTAGTTGCTTGTCATCTTTTCCGCCCACGTCGACGCGACCTTATCGGTGCGTCCGCCGCTCTTTGCGGTTCCGTCTTTTTCGATGACGTCTTGTTCGGTCATTGTCTTGACGCCCTGACCGCTTAGCTTCCACGCCATTTTGTCTTCGCTACGAGTCATCGCGTTGTAATTACATGCCATCCACCAACGTGGGTTTTGGGCCGCACTGTGACGACCATTTTTGGACATTTCCAAATAGCTGGGCAAGTCATCGATGGGTGACTTTGTCAGCGACATCGCCAGGCGTTTCATCTCGTAGTCGGCTGCGACCAATGTGCGGGCGTAACGACTATCGGCAGGTACACCTGTCAGGCGAATCATCTGAGGCCCAAAAGCTTGTTTCATTGACTCTTCGTAAACCGAAGGATTCTGCCCCGGTCGCAACTTGATGTTTCGCATCAACTGTTGCAATCGCCGACGGCCTTCGGCAGTGGGCTCGATCGAGCAGCTGATTCCTTCTTTTCGAGCTGTCTCGACAGCTTGCATCGCAACAACCAAGTCTTCTAAACGAACGACCGCTCCGCCGGTAACGGTTCCAACCACGGATCCATCGTCGAGTAATTTCCAAGGTTCGGCAGGCCCGGCGATCACGATGTCGTTGTTGTCTTGGTCGACAAAGACAAATTCGACGCGTTGCAAACCTGCCAGAAACGAGATGGACTCCGGCAACGCCGCTCCCGATTGCCGACTCTCGACGATCGCCTTTTGCAAGCCCTTGAGCGAGATCATCCGCATCTCGGCCGCCTGGGCCAAGTCGCCGTGAGGTTGATCAACAACGCCGCGCATCAGATTGGCCAAATCCATTTTCTCGTCGACGGTCGCCGTTCGCACGATTCCCGAGGCGTCAATCATCACACCACCGACCGCTCGTTGCTGGCCTCCGTTGAATCCACCGCCGTAAACGGTCGATGCCAAACATAGGACGCCAAATGAGATGGAAACAGCAAAACGATTCAAACGAGCAATGCCCAGTTTCATCGACGGGATCTCCGAAGAACGCCAGCGCCGGAGGCGACATGACGAAGGGGGTTCGGTTACAAAGCAGGTAGCGTTTCGGGCAGATATGACCCGAAAAACGCAGGCGGCAAACGAAAAGTATTCATACGTTAGAATAGTTACGGTTAATTGGGGTCGCAACAGAAGTCTTGGTCAGAGCCCGGTTTGCCGCCGCAAAATAGCCAACTTTTCGTTTGTCTCCCCAAATCGGCCCTTCACCGTTGAATCAAGCAGCCTCCGATTCCGGCTCTGACACCCCCGAAACCGGCGGCCACAGTGCCTCGAACGCCGGTGCGACAGGCCCACCAACGCAAAACCAGGGTGCCTATCTGATCCTGCGGAGTGCCGGTCGGTGGAGCGATGTTTTTCGGCTTGCCCCCCCGTCGCAAGCTTCCCAGGGTCGCAATGAAGCAGTGATTGGGCGGGCATCATCGAACCAAATTGTGATTCGAAACGACCAAGCGAGCCGTCGGCACGCGAAGATCTATTGGGAATCCCAGCAGTGGCTGATCGATGATCTGGGCAGTCGCAACGGCACCTTCGTGAATGGACAACGAATCGAATCCGCACAATCGTTAACCGACGGCGATGTCATCGAAATTGCCGGATTTGCGATTCAATTTACCAAACGCATCGACGGGGCGACCTCCGATGCCGGGATGGTCGCTGGTGATTCCAGCCAAGCCACTGACGACCAACTAACGATGGAGGTTGACCCCGAATCGATCACCGATCGTCGTCGGCACAGCCACTATTTGCAGTCCAGTCAGCGCCCGTCCGCAGGCGGGCAAGCGAGCGTCATCGGGGCGCAAGACGGATCCGCGAGACGACTGCTGCAACTCGCTTTTACATTAGCACGCGCCGATCAGGCGAGCGTCGCGATCGAAGAAGTGCTCGACCGACTCGCAGAAGTTTTGTCTTTTAACACTGCCGGTGCCTACGTTACCGACCCAAAGAAGGTCAGTGCTGCCAAATCGGTGGTCACTGTGAATGACTTGGTGCTCTCAGGGACGCGTCAATCCGGCGCACGAAGCTATCGGCGACCGCCTGACAGTCTAGTCGCGACCGTCGCTGGACCCGACGGGCAGGCGGTCTTGGCACGAAACGTGATCGGTGACCGGGAGCTTGCAACGGAGAACAGTCGCGGCGAAATCGACGTCGAAAGCGTTATATTGGCTCCGGTTCGCGACCGCGATGATCGGGTCCGCGGACTTCTGCACCTGACCACCACGGCGGGTCAAGCGCCGTTGGGGCCTGACGAGTTAGAGTTTGTTGTCGCCGCCGCCGAGATTCTGGCCGAATCGCTGGCAGGATTAGCAGAGCGTAAACATCTCGATCGGTCGCTCAAAAGAAGTCGTCAACAGATCAAACTGCTTCAGGAGCAACTCAGCGGCAAAGTCCAGATCATTGGTCGTAGCGAAGTCGTTGGGAACGTCGTTGAGCAAGTGGCGCTAGTGGCACCAACCAACGCGACCGTTCTGATTCGCGGTGAATCAGGCGTCGGCAAGGAATTGATCGCCGCCGCGATTCATCACGCGAGTCCGCGAAGGGACGCGGCGCTGATTTGTCTCAATTGTGCAGCGTTGTCACCCACTTTGCTCGAGAGCGAATTGTTCGGCCACGAAAAAGGAGCATTCACCGGTGCGACCGACCGCAAGCAGGGCAAATTCGAAGCTGCTGACGGCGGTACGTTGATGTTGGATGAGATCGGCGAGATGAGCGCCGAAATTCAAGCCAAGTTTCTGCGCGTGCTGGAAGGACACCCATTCGAACGCGTCGGAGGTCAAGCACCTATCAAGGTGGATGTGCGAGTCGTGGCGGCAACGAACCGCGACTTGCAAAAGATGGTCGCGGAAGGAAAATTCCGGCAGGATCTGTTCTACCGTTTGCACGTTGTCGAGATCGTTGTCCCTCCCCTACGAAAACGAGGCAAAGACGTACTCAGCCTTGCCGAATATTTCCTGCAGGCGTTCAATCGTGAAATGGGACGCAAGATTGAAGGTCTCACGGAAGCGGCCCAGAAACGACTTCTGGAGTATTCCTGGCCTGGAAACGTTCGCGAATTAAGAAATGTCATCGAGCGAGCGGTTGTACTGAATACCAAGAGCATGATTGATGCCGATGATTTGTCTCTAGCACCCGCCGTCGCCGGTGGAAAACGGACCGCTTCGACAGAGGATGATCCCACCGGGCAAGCAGTCCACGCGACGCTGGCCGAACTGGAACGGCAGCATATCGAGCGTGTGTTACGACATACTGGCGGGAACAAGAGTCGTGCGTCGACGATGCTGGGGATCGAACGTAGCACGCTAGATCGCAAGTTGAAGAAGTTTGCAAAAAACGACGAGAGCTGATGACGTTTGCCCGCGGTAATCAGCGAACCATCAACGCTGCGACTTCCTTCATTGAGTCGGTTTCCTGAAAACGATTCCATTGTTGTTGCGCCCAAGTGGGTGAATCGGCGATGCGAATCATCTCCTGCAACTCCGCTTGGCACCCGAGGTCACGAGCTGTGGGTTCTAGCAATGCGACTAATCGTCGAATGGTCTCACGCGCCGGCACCAATTCATGCGTCGTATTGTCCACCAGCGAAGCGTCTAATCCGTAGCGTGCCGCCCGCCACTTGTTTTGCCTTACCAACATCGGGTGACAATCGTGCTGGTATGTGCCTTCATCAATCTCGTTCGAAAGGCTGGTGACCAGGCAGTGAACCAACGCGACCAGACCAACAACGTCGCGAAAATCTCCGGGCATGTCGCAGATACGCACTTCCACCGTTCCAAAATTATGATGGGGTCGAACGTCCCACCAGATCTCCCGAATCGACTCGATAAATCCGGTGTGAATCAAGTGATTAATCAACCAAGAATATTCGCTCCAGTTACGCATGAACGGTGGCAGACCAGCCGTCGGCAATCCTTCCATCACCTTCGTTCGCCAGGACGACAACCCGGTATTTCTTCCTTCCCAAAAGGGACCATTGCAACTGGCCGCTAACAATACAGGCAAATGACGCATCAGACGGTCACACAAGTTGATTGCTTTATCGCCCGAATCGACGCCAACATGAACGTGCAACCCAAACGTCACCAATTGTCGCGCGGTGTCCTGCAACAAATTGACCAGCGACTGGTAACGTTCGTCAGGCGTGACATCCTGATCACGCCAGGACGAGAACGGATGGGTTGCCGACCACATCAACCGGCCGTTCTGCTTTTCAACGGCGTCTTCTAAAACCTTCATGTTGTTTTGAATTTGATCCGCGGCTTCCCCGACGGTCTTACATACACCTGTATTGACCTCGACGTAGCACTGCATCAATTCCGGTTTGATCGCACCGGCATCGATCGCCGGCAAAGACTCCAGTACGGCGGGACAAATCGAGACCAGCGAATAGTCGTTGGCATCCACTAACCCCAACTCGATCTCCACACCCAGCGTCGCTGATTCGCTACTGTTGAATGCCAATTGACTCATGATTGACCCTCTTGGTTGAAATATGCTGCGTCGCCCGCCAATTTCGGCAACCGATTCTGCCTGACTGGGCACTGTATTGTATCGGTGAACCGTCGTTGCCTGCCGCGTCGATGCTTGCCACACCCTGCGACGATCGGGTCGGTCGCTTTCGTTAATGGTTCACTCATCTGCCGGTTCCCATCGACGAGCCAACACCTAGTGCATCTGATTCCAAGCAATGACCGTTCTGGCAAGTATCTTTGCTCCAATACTCATTGCGGTCTCGTCGATGTCAAAATCGGGTGAATGCAGCAGTGTCGTATCGCCGGACTTTTTTTTACAGCCCAAACGGAACATCGCGCCGGGAACAGTCGATAGGTAATTCGCAAAATCCTCGCCTCCCATACTTGGCCGTCGAATCGCTTGAACGTTCTCTGCCCCAAGCAACTTTTGAGCCGAAGATTTGATCAACGCATTCAAGGCGGAATCGTTGTGAACTGCCGGCGGGCCTGATGTTGTGGAAACCTCAATTTGCGTCTGCGACGCATCGGCAATTCCCTGCGCCAATCGGCGAATGTGGGCCAATGTGGATACAGTCACCGAATCGCTGAGCGTCCGCATTGTCCCACGGAGAACGACTCGGTCAGGAATCACATTGGAATTATTGCCACCATTGATTTGGCCAAAGCTAACAACGACCGGCTCTTGTGTGTCAACGCGTCGCGGTATGAAGAGGTAGACCGAACTGATCAATTGTGCTGCCGCCGCGATCGGGTCAAACGATTCGTGCGGTCTGGCCGCGTGTCCACCACGTCCCGATATGACAACTTCCAGTGCGACGCAATCTGCAGTGAACGAACCTGTCCGCGTTCCCACCGTGCCCACGTCGCGACTCGGGTCGACATGCAAGGCGATGATGGCTTGGACGCCATCGAGGCAACCCGCGTCCACCATTTTCAATGCGCCGCGATTGTTTTCTTCCTCTGGCTGAAAGATTGCCCTCCATCGTACGGTCGCTGGCAACAGACCGTCCTGTTGAGCCTTGGCAAGCGAAACCGCCATTCCCAAAACTGTCGCGGTGTGCACATCGTGCCCACATGCGTGCATGATTCCCGGGACACAACTGGCGTAGGACGCGTTCTTGATGTCTTGGATCCTCAACGCATCCGTGTCAGCACGAACGGCAATTCGATGCCGTGAATTGTCCGACGACGCCTGCTGGACCTGGTCGCCATCGGAATCAACGATGACGCCACAATCGTTGGCCACCAATTTGGGTTGCAGGCCGATCGATCGGAGTTGGTCGACAATCAAAGCTGCCGTATTGGATTCTTCACCACTTGGCTCTGGATTGGCATGCAGGTAACGCCGGACGTCGCGCATCAGCGAGAATTGTCCATCGATGACAGCATCAATTCGTGTCGTCGAATCCGAATTGTCGTTCAATCGGGTACTCCTTCGCACCGGTCCTACCGTGCCAGCAATAAACAATGTTTACAACACCAACGCCAATGACCCCTGCATTCAGACGCCCTAGTTCGATGGAGTATAGCAGATGGTCCAGAAGCGTCGTGCCGTTGGCAAGTCACGATAAGTTGCCCGGCGGACCGATCCACACTCCATCCGATTTGCGGACGACACCGTCTAAGGCAACGGCATCAGCACACCCCGCGCACTCTGCCAGGAAAAGAATTCGGTGGTCAGATGATCCACGACTAACGCCAGTTCCTCCACCGACGTGACAAGACTGATTTCCTGGTCCAACTCCGCCATCCAATTGCGATGTCGCTCCAGCAGCAACTGGAACTGCAGATTGCGAAAATATTGCGCGTGCGCCGTAGGCGGACGTTGGTACTTGGGGCGACTGTTGGAAGTAGCAAAAGTCTGTATTCGATCGGGCACACCGGTAACCGAAACCAAATGGACTTCGCCCTGCATGATCGGACCGATTTGCGATGCGACGACCTGTAGAAAGTATTTCCCCGACTCGTGCAACATTCGGGCGGCACCGCCGACGGCCACGACGCCGCTGGAGACCGAAATATTGCAGTAGAGATCCTCGAACCCAAACGCCCTCGCTTGATCGGTTCGTTCCAGCAAATAGTTCTTCAAACGATCCGGTATCGAATCGACATCACAGAGGTCTTGCAAATAGGGATTGGGAGCATCGATCACCTGACGATCCAACAAGCCAAACGTCGCTCGGGCGCTGAGCCAGCCAAGCAATCCAGCCGCTTTAGAATCGACGATGTTCTGGAATTCAGTGAGCGTCATACGCGAGTTGCGAACCCGATAGCGTTCAGGAATTTCGACGCCATTGGCGAAGCCAATCGGGGGTGCATAGGGATTCGTTTTCATGCGTTGATCCAACCACATCAATTGCCACGGAACCGAACAACCGTGTCCGATGATAACGCGGCGGCCCTGTCATACGCGAATGGGGAATCAATCAAGCCGCTTGTGCAGGATCCAAGGTGTAATCATCCGCGATGGGTCGGCAGGGGGTCGAACGGGTGAAAAGTAGGGCCTCCCATCGCATAACACCACGCGAAAGATCACCACCGCGTCGGCGTCATCCGTAGTGACGTGACAAAGCACCGTGCTTCGATCATCAGCAATTTGGATATCGTGAATAGAACGGACCGGCAGCATCTCTAGTCGAAACTCACCCTCCTCCAGTTCGTACTTCCGGATGTAGTCTGGATCAAACGATTCGCGAAGCGAAGGCAGATTGGTGCCTGATCCATTTCGTCGCATTGTGACGCAAAATGACTTGGTCATCACCAGTATCTGCATTCGCGTTGCGGCCTGCAGCTCGTGACTGGACGGTTTTTCTTCTGCGATAACGGGAGAGACGGTGAACATGCACGCGATTGCAATCGCAATCACCGGCCCGACGGGAAATGAGTATCGATTTGGGGGCGACATGGCTCCATTCTCCAGAGGGTTCGTTTTGAACTGCGACGACCAAGATTCTACGCGATGCCCGGGTGGGGGTTCTGTAAAAACATTGTCAAAAGCCGCGGTCACAAATTGGATCTGTATCAAGTCGCGCTTTCACGACGGAATCGTTTTTGCGACCGTTCGAAGATCAAACTGTCGGTTTCGCATCCATCCGACCTCATCCAAATTCGCTGCAAAAACAAAAATCCGCCTTACTGGACACGGAAATTCTGCGACGAATGCGTTTGGCAAGCCTTGGTTTGTTGAGGCGAACCGATTGTCTGGCACTCAAGTTGCAACCAATGCCAAATCAAGAATGTCCACATGAATTAATCGACACGATGAATGTTCAATGCATGCCACGTCATCGGCAAGGTAGTTGCATTACGGCATTCGTTGACTGACGGAGTAATCATGATGAATGCTGGGTCGTTGAACGTAGTCGTACCACTGCGAATCAAGCAGGATGCCCTGCGCTGCACGCGCAGCAGTCGAGTTCTACTTTTTGCGTTTGTTCTTGCCGCACTGAATTGGTTTGATCTATGGATGACGGTCCGTGCGTTCCACGCCGGTGCATTGTATGAAGCGAACCCGGTCGCACTCATGGTGCTCGGCTCGTATGGAGCTGTTGGACTCAGTGTTTTCAAAGCGGCCGTGGTCTCACTTTCGATGTTTGCCTTTACAGTTGGGCGTAATCTTGCATTGACCGAATACGGTTGCATTGGCGCCAACTGCGTTTACATCGCCGTCGCGTATCTTTGGATCAATTATCCAATCGACTTCATGTAGCTGTCGCTTGATCGATCGTCGCGTAACAGATTTGTTGCACTTAGCAGTCAGCTGAGCGGTTCGACCGGCTAATCCGCAAGTCATCCGCCCCACCCCCCAAGCAGGGATCTGGGAGTTTAGGCAGTGATCATTTGATCGCATGCGAACCGAGTGCGATCGTACCGCGCGACGACCACGCCCCACACGACATTTGTCCATCACTCCATCGAACGGTCTGCAACGATGCAACCAACTATGCTAGATTGTGCGTGAATCGATTGCTGCCTGTCCCGAGGCTTACGAAGGTCATCCAGGCCAAGCGACGCACGACTATCACCAGGTAGGATCTCGGTTTGTCAGATTTGATGGACAAACGCTTCGACGATGCAAAGCACATGCGTTTGCGTCCTGCCGCCTGGGGTAGTCAGCGCAAGGATTGCGTTACGAATTGGCCATGATTGACCCACTGCATCCATCGGATCCGAATAACGCTGACAAGCCGGCGACGAAGGTTGGACGTGGAGCGACCAAGCCGTCGACCAGCGTGCCGCAGGATGAGACGATGGACTGCGGGACAGAAAAAAATGTACCCGAGACAATCCATCGGTCGCAGGAAGTAGAAATCCCCGAGACGATCGGTCGCTACCGTGTCGAAAAGGTTCTCGGTCAAGGCGGATTCGGGTGCGTCTATCTGGCATACGATGATGAATTGCAACGTCATGTCACGCTCAAGGTCCCTCATTCACACCGCATCAAAACCGCCGAAGATGTCGATGCTTTTTTGACCGAAGCCCGGACATTAGCAAAGCTGGAACATCCCAACGTGGTTCCGGTCCATGACGTCGGGACCACGGACGAAGGCGTCTGCTATATCGTTTCGCGATACATCGACGGAAACGACTTGTACCATCGTATTCGGACTTCGCCGCTTTCGATCGGCGACGCGGTCGAAATGGTTGCAACGATCGCCGAAGCGCTTCATTACGTCCACACACACGGCATCGTTCACAGGGACATCAAGCCGAACAATCTGCTGCTGGACAAGCGCGGCGTCGCGTACATCGCTGATTTTGGGCTGGCGCTGCTGGAGGACGGTGCCGCAAAATCCAACACGGTCACCGGTACGCCAGCCTACATGAGTCCGGAGCAGGCACGGGGCGAAAACCATCTGGTGCAAGGAACGTCTGATATTTTCTCGCTTGGCGTCGTTCTCTACGAGATGATCACGGGCGAGCGACCATTTAAGGGGAAAACAGCACAAACGATCTTACGGCACGTTCAGGAACAAGAGGCTACGCCGCTGCGCGAAATCAACTCGGACATCCCCGCGGAACTTGAACGCATCTGCATGAAGTCGATTTCCAAGCGGGCGACAAATCGTCACACGACGGCGATCGACTTCGCGGAAGACTTGCGTCACTTTTTGTCGCAAGACGACGGATTGGATATTTTGAGCGGCAAAGCTCCCGTTGTAGCCGGCTCGACCAGTCAGCGATCTAGAGCGAGCAGACAGTTCCTGGGAATCGTCCCTAAGGGACTACGTTCCTTTGGTGCCGAAGACGCCCACTTTTTCTTGGGTCTGCTCCCTGGCCCCTATGATCGGTCCGGCACTCCGGAATCCATTCTATTCTGGAAACGACGGATCGAAGAACTTGATCCCGAGAACACGTTCCGTGTCGGTTTGCTCTATGGTCCGTCGGGTTGCGGCAAAAGTTCATTTGTCAAAGCGGGTTTGATTCCTACACTGACCAAAAATGTGACATCGGTTTTTGTGGAAGCCGCACCAGACGCGACGGAAACACGTTTGCTCCATCGCCTTCGACGCCGATGTCCTTACCTGGACACAGAACTCGATCTTCGGGAATCGATCGCGACCTTGCGACATGGCAAGGTGATGGGTGAGGGAAAGAAGATTCTGATTGTGATCGATCAGTTCGAACAGTGGCTTTACTCGATTGAGCAACCCGAACATTCCGAACTCGCTAAAGCATTGCGTCAATGTGACGGCGAACACGTGCAATGTGTCTTGTTGGTACGCGACGATTTCTGGCTGGCATTCAGTCGGTTCATGGACCACCTGGAGGTCGATTTACTCCAGAATCAAAACATGGCGTTGGTGGATCTATTCGATCAGATGCACGCGCGTCGTGTACTGACCGAATTTGGCCGTGCCTTTCAACGACTTCCAGAACACCATTCCGAATCGACACGCGACCAACGTTCTTTTGTGACACAAGCGATCGAAGGACTCTCTGAAAACGGCAAGGTCATTCCAGTGCGGATTGCGCTTTTTGCCGAAATGATCAAAGGTAAACCGTGGACCACGTCGACCCTCCGTAAAATCGGTGGGACCGCGGGCGTCGGCGTTTTGTTTTTGGACGAATCCTTTGTGTCCGAGAATGCTCCGGCTGATTATCGCATTCATCAAAAAGCAGTGCATGCCACACTGGGAGCGTTGTTGCCAGAGCCGGGCACCAACTTGAAAGGACACATGAAGTCGCGTGACGAACTGCTGCAAGCATCCGGCTACGCCGATCAACCCAAACAGTTTGAACTATTGATGCGTGCCCTCGACAACGAGTTGCACCTGATCACGCGAACTGACCCAGAAGGCCGCGTGGATGACATCACGGGAACTCATTCAAAAATCGATCCGTCGAGCAAATCGGTGAGTCTGGTCGAGCAGAACTATTATCAGCTTGCCCACGATTACCTTGTTCCGTCCATCCGCGAATGGCGCTCACGAATGCAACGCGAAACTCGCAAGGGCCGCGCAGAAATTCGCTTGGTGCAACGCACAGAGATTTGGAAGGCGCGTCCCGAGAGGCGGCATCTACCGACGTGGACCGAATGGGTGTCGATCATGACACTTACGCAACGCAAACGATGGGACTCCCATCAACAGCGGATGATGGACATCGCGACTCGACGACACTCGATGATGACCGTCCTCACGTTATTAGCGATGTTGATCGCCGGACTCGGTGTGTATCACTTCCGGGCTTGGAATCGGGCGCACTCATTGACTGACCAGCTTGCCACAGCCAACGTCGCGCAGGTCAGTGGACTGCTGACGCAATTAAATGACTACCAACGTTGGACCGGCGACCCGCTGGTCCAACTGCAATCCGAGAGTGTTTCGGGTAGCCAACCCTATCTCTTTTCGACGCTCGCATTGATCCGATCGGGGCGAGGAGACGTCCAGGACATTCAGGATGCGCTCTTCACAGCCGATCCTGAGACATTGGCGCTGTTGAGTGATGAATTGCGACCGCACCACGCACAATTGCGAGAAGCACTTTGGAAAGTATTGCAAGACGATTCAATTGGCAATGAATCTGATAAGACCGGTCGTCCGTTTAATCGGCGATTCAACGCGGCACTGGTACTGGCCAGCTACGATACGCCCGGGAACACCGCACCAGCAACGATCTCCGACGCAAATGTGGACGCGGAAGACCGTTGGACACAGCAGCGTGACTTTATCGCAGACCAGCTTATCTATTTCGCGAACATTGATCGACAATACTATGCATCGATCATTGATCTGATACGTCCGGCCACCAATGTCATCGTGGATCGACTGACGAACGTTATGATCGATCACTCGGAAAAAGAACTCCGACGTTCCGCCGCGCAGACATTGTTGATCGATTTATTGCATAGCGATGCGCCGGTGTTGACGGATAAATTTCTGTTGGCGGACGACGATCAGCTTCCACCCGCGCTGGCATTGATCGATGCTAATCGCGATGCCGTGCGGCCTGTTTTAGATGAAGCTCTCGAAACAACGATCGAGTTTGGAGCAACGGACTGGCAGAGAAACGCTCGCCGTAAAGCGGTCGCAACCGCCCTGCTACTTCGTCACGGTGCGTCGAGCGACGCCATCTGGGCAGTCTTCAGAGACGGTCGTGTGCCCGACACGCGAACTCAGCTCATTGGATTGCTTGCCACATTGAAAGTCGACCCGGCTGTCATTGCGCAACAGTTGCAAGTGGAACAGGATGATGCTGCACGATCTGGTCTGATTCAAGCATTGGGGGGATTTTCCCCGTCGGATCTCAACAGCGATCTACGCAATCGAACCGTGACATTGATCAAGGGTTGGTTCAACACGGCGACAACAGCCAAGGTTCGCTCCAGTTCCCTGTGGTTCTTGCGTCGCTGGGATGGCGGCGATTGGATTCAAGACACTCTAACCAAAGAGACGCCGCCAGCGCCTGGGCGTGATTGGTATGTCAATTCGCAGGGACAGACGATGATTACCCTGCCGTATCGTCAATCTGATCATGACTATCGGATCGAAGCCTCGATTGGCGAAACGACCGTACAGCAACTCCGTCGCTTTGATCCTGAATGTAACTGGAGTGAATCCTACGCACCGACCATGGATTGCCCGGTCACGAATGCGACCTATCACACAGCGGTTGCTTATTGCAATTGGCTTTCACGTACAGAGGGAATCGATGACGATCAGCTCTGTTATCCCGACCGTGAAGACGGGCCTGGTGACGCGGTGGAACTCTATCCCGACTATCGACAACGGACAGGGTATCGCTTGCCAACCGCCGAGGAATGGTTCTTTATGAATCGCGGTGGGGCAGTCACCGACTTTTCGTTCGGCCATGACAATACCCTGGCGGATGGCTACGCGAATTTCAACAACGAAGGTCGCCGCGGTTGGCCCTTGGGATCTGCCAAACCCAACGGCTATGGCATCTTCGATCTAATCTGTGGTACCAGAGAATGGGTGTCGGAAGTCGATCCGGATAATCCGCGTCGCCGTGGGCTGTGCGGAATGAGCTTCCGCTACAACAAAGAAACACTTGAACCAAGGCAAATTGGATTCGGCCTCCCCGATCTCTCTTATTCTTTCCATGGCTTTCGCGTCGTGCGATCACGACCAGTTTCGGCGATCGCGTCAACGATGCCCGCTCTGGAATCAACCAGTGCTGCTAGCGATCAGAACGATCCTTAACCACGACACAGCCTGTTGGCTAAGTCACCCGCTGCGTGATTCCTCGATTTCGCGTGATAGCTCCGAATACTTTGGGGTCAAATTCGTTTCGCTGATAGAATTTTTGCCTTCGGAAACATTCGTCGCGTGCTACCTTGCGACGCTGTGTTCCAAATCCGGTATCTTTATTTCGCGTAGCGGCTTGGTCATGGACGCGATACTGCGTCACAATCTCCGACGAGATTGCAAAACGTTCTCCCGAGTAGTACGCACGGGACATGAATTCCGAGTCGAGCCCTGCCTTGTATTTTCGGCCGCCAAAATCGGTATAGCCGCCCAACCGTCGGAACATCGAAACGCGAAAGCAAGCGGTTGGATTCATCACAAAGTAGGTTGCGAAATTTCCGTGAGCATGAAACGACTTTCGAATTCGGTCGTCACCAAAGTCTCGCTGAATCAGCGATTCATCTCCAAAGCGTTCGATCGTCCCGCCAAAGAAATCTGCATCGCACAATCGCAACAGATTCCCACTCGTACTGAGCCGGTGCGGTAGGCTGATATCATCACTGTCCTGAACTGCAACCAAATCGGTTTCAAAAAATTCGCTTGCGTTGTTAAAAGACGCATATTGGCCGATGTTCTCAGTGTTTCGATACAGTCGGACACGCCGATGCGATCCCCAGTAGCGAAACAACTCGTGTGTTTCCTCGGGACTGCTGTCATCGATCAGGTGGACGATCGATTCGGAACCCTCCTGTTCGATCACACTTTCGATGGCAGCTTGAGCGAATTTGACTTGTTTGAAAACCGGCAGCACGACATCACAACAGACGTCGGATCGCGGGTAGTCGATCGCATGATGACGCAGTGAGTGAAATCGCTCTTCATACTCGGGCACCTCGCCGACGCACGGCGGCTGCCAGTCGCCGTGGTATTGGACCGAAGCGATCGGCAGGATTTGAATCGACCGATCCAGACGCTTGGCCCGATACAACAACTCGACATCTTGATCACCGTTGCGATCAGCGAATCCTCCCAAGTCAATGAAGGTGTTACGCCGAAAAACAAGCGTTGGCCAAGGTATCGTCGCATCGAAACAATCTGATACTTCGCTTGCGCCGACTTCACCACCCGCCGCGAGCATCGGTGAGCCGACGAAGTCGCCGCCGGTTCGTTCCAATTCGCTGACCGCATTCGTCATGCGGTTGGGAAACGAAACGGCGGTGCCGTCTTGCATTGCAATAAAATCGGAACAGGCACGGGGTGCAAGTTCGTGAACCGCCCGAAAGAATCCACCCAGAGTATCTAATTCGTGAATCTGCACATTCCATACTTCTTCGTATGCTTCGCGTAGTGGTCGGGCTGCCGCGTGGCACAGGATCAAATGAACATTAATTGTAATCGTTTGCTGCTCCAACACACTTGCGATCGCCCGACGCGTCATGGCGGAATCGTCTAAGCAACGTACAAAGACATCACATGCAGGAACGCGCACACGCGTGACTGACAACTCATCCACAATCGCCGCTTCGGTGATATCACGAAGCTGTTGTGCTCGCCGCGCCCCCGCCTGCTCTCTACCTGCATCCTCCAGATACTCACTGCAAGCTCGGTTCAGCAGAGAGGGGAACACACCGTTGATAAAGCTACGCGCGGCCGGGGACGAACCGCAACATGCCTCGCACGCCTCCAGTGGTACGTCGCACAGTGAACTGTTGTCAGCTACTTGCAATTGTTGCTGGATCAACCCGCAAGTTGCTACAACGCCGGATGGTCGCTGTCTTACGTTGTATCGAAATGGACATGGCAATTTGTTCATGCATTAGCCGGGGGGTGGGGCCTAAATCGTCCGAGATTGCCGTCAAAAGGTTGACCATGCGTCCCGCGTGACCCTATCTTAGCGACTCACGATGTGAATGATGTCGCATCAAATTAGTTACCAAAATACCGAAGGAACAACATGCAAGTAGTGCAACAATTTACGAATGAAACAAACCGTATCGAAAGTAGTGGGCCTGCGGGATTCGGCCACTCGATTTGGGAATTTGACGGAACTCAATGGCAGTTGAAAAAGAATTGCGCAATCGATGGTGCACGTGTTAGCGAACCGCCGTCTGTCCCTGGCAAATTCAAGGGGCAACTACGTTCGACCGCTTGCGTCGCCGCGTAGCGTGACCGCCGAATATTCGATCCTTCAAGGGCCGGGATTTTCCTGGCCCTTGTTTTATGGTGTCGATCGCTGTTGCATTTGCGACTCTTGATCGACCGGCATGCTCACCGTCTGCCCAGAATGTCCAATCGTCCATGTCCGATGACGTCAGAACTCCCGACAATTGCTCGTTTCGCAGGAATGTCCGAACCGGTGACACCGGCGAGGAAGCAAACTGCGACCTGCTCCACCAGATTACCGACGTCGATGACACCGCCCTGACCACCATCTGTCGCGCGGCGTGTGATGCTTGCTGTGATTCATTTGTTCCGACGATCCGCGATCTGAATCCAATTATCGCGTCACTTCTCTTTTCGATCTCTGAGCAGATTTGTGATGCCGGTGGCACGGATGGCTGTACCGCCCAGCGGGCGAGCGAGCTGAATCAATGGGCCGAGAAATCATTGCCCGCAGTTGCTCCCGATGAAGACGACGGTGTCGATGCAAGCCGCCAGAGGCCGATCGATTTTTCGGATGTGTCGGTAGATCAAATTTCACAGTTGCTGCCGCCCCCACCCTCACGCGCTGGGGAAAAAGTGCGAGACTGGGCCGTGGGTGTGACAACGTCGCCGCGGCGAATGCCGACGCTCCAACAGACTGTTACATCGATTCGTCATGCTGGATGGGATACGCCAGTTCTTTTTGTCGACGGAGACGTCAACCTTTCATCTGATCACCAATCATCAACTACCCGATTGGAAATTTCACGGCGTGACACACCGATTGGCGCGTTTCCAAACTACGTGTTGTCGTTGTGGGAACTCTACATGAGGAATCCAATGGCTGACGCGTACTTGATGATCCAAGACGACGCGTTGCTGCTCGGCACGCCGGCGATGCGTGAATACTTGGAACAAATTTTATGGCCGGTCGAGGGCCCGTGTATCGCATCGCTTTACTGCAGTACCCAGTACACGCAAGCCAACGCAGGTTGGCATCGATTTCAAGAAAACTGGGTTTGGGGCGCCGTGGCGTTTGTGTTCTCGCGCGAGGCGGTGAAGACGTTTTTGACTTCACCGTGTCTGATGGAGCACCGTGAGTTACCCGACGACCAGGGACTGTCCAAGATTGATGTGCTGATCGGTCACTTCGCCTGCGCTATGCAGATTCCGATTTTCTATCCAAGTCCTAGTCTCGTTCAGCACATCGGAACCATCAGTACGATTTGGGAGACCGCACGCGCCGTTCACACACGTCGGGCAGACCAGTTTGTCGGTGATTTGCTAACGCGTTAATCGTTGTGCAGAGTGACAGACTCATGTCAGGGAGTTGGTTCAGAAATCAATTCCGATGAGCATGCATTCGAGACTGTGAGATTGGCGACCATCGTCACCAGTCTCGGGATGATCGGCGGCAGAACGCATAGTTTTTAGTTCATCATCATCCAGCGATTCGTGGTCAGATTCATCGCCGGTCGTGTACAGTTCACTGGCCAACACGACGAATGCATAATGCCGGCCATCTAAATCGATCTCCGCCAAGTCGCCCTTTCCGACATCAATTGTTCGATCACCGCCCGTCGATCGTGTTTGCAACGTAATCGTCGACTCGACCACATCATGTTTTGACTGATTGAGTTCCTTGTTCGCGGGATCCGACCAGTAAAACACGCTATGACCGCCTGGCGCCTGAGCAAACAGCACTTCACGTCGCTTTGCAGATTGCGGTGGCGAGTCGTCATGTTGATGGGATGTTGCAAGCACCAACCGGTCGCCCGAGGAGATGTGAATATCCCACTCCAGACGCTTTTTGTCGGTTTCGTGGTCGTGCAGAATGGTAATGGGATCGCCAGCGTTGAGCGGCATTGGTAGTTGATGGGGCAATCGATAGGCCAGCCGACCCATCTTGCTCTCGTCACGCACTTTGCCTTCGACCAACATTGCTTCAGTATTGAACAGGATTACTCCCCTTTCGTGATCGATAGCGGAGACCTTGCCGATCACTTTCCAATCGCCGGTCATCAATACCCCATCGATGTCGCAAACGATGGCAAACGGAATTGATGGAGAATCTGGCACCGAGGCAATCCCGCGGATGACATGCGGTGGAAATGCACGCGGCCCGTCACGAACAATGACGTTAGGCGGGTTGGCGAGGCACCGATCCATGGTGACTTGCGCTAGAAAAACCCCGGCCACTGCCGCCAAGAGGATCCGAATCACATTCGAATGCAAAGGCGCGTCGCAGCGAGATCCTTCGCATGATCGACCTACCGATGACCTTATGACATGACGCAAAAACATTATCGATTTACCTGGAATTGTAGATTGGCCCAATCCGCAAAATCGGCGAGCGTCTTTAGCTTGTTCTCGTTCGCTTTGTTGTTCCGTACGTCCCAACCGATCGGGTCCGCATCAAGACTTTGATCGCCGTCCCAGTCGCGTGGAAAGTGATTGGCCACTCCCAGACTTTCATACAAACGACGCTCCTCCATCACGGCCCGCATTCCTTCTGAGTACACGTAGACTTGATCACCCGATAAATCTCCTCCACTGATCGGCCCGAGTTTTCCATCAAAATCGCGTCCAGGAAACGTATACAAGTAATTCATCAAACTGTTGTAATTTGGTTTGTAATTGATGCCCGAGCGATCTCCTGCATGGAGCAGACCCAACGTGTGACCAAACTCATGAACGAATACTCCGAGCTGATAGTTATGGTCGATCGCTTTAAGTCGGCAAACGCCGAGGCTGACAAAAAAGGCGTTGCTCTTGTCGCCTCCACCGGTGGATCGTGCCAACCACTGTTGATCGGCGAATAGGCAATACCGAAACACTTGATTTCGATCAGCATCGAAATAGGCAGGATCAGCACGTAATTCCTTGATGCTGACATATTGATCGGCGGGAGCCTTTTGGTCCGCGGTACGTTTTAAGCCGACGTAGCGTTTCCATGGCACGCGGCTGCCACCCTTGCCCGGCCCAGCATTCTCGAACTGTTTCTGTCCGTAATCCACATGCAACGTGATGCCACTGGTCCCGTCTGAGTTCAAGATCGGTGCTTGTTGGAATATATCGATCGCGTCTTGGAATACACTTTTCCGCGGATACTCTCGCTCTGAAAAATCGGACCACACACGATGGGGTACGAGCATCCAATCCACTTCCAGATACAAATCCTTGCGATGCGGATTGGCTCCTAACGCGACTAAATTTAATCCATCGACTTCTCCGTTTTCCCATGCGTCAAGCAGTCCATCTCCATCGCTGTCCAAATTTTCCGGCCTAGGCACGGCGAACTCCAGCAGGTTGGACGTCTGACCATCAGGGTTTTTAACACGCACTTTGTAGGAGCGATCACAGACTTGGTCTGTCAGATCCGTTTCTAACAAATCGTAGTGAAAGATGGGGAAACCAAAGTAGGTTGGATCCATGTTGTATCCGGCCTGTGCGATGTCCTTGCCCAGGCCCAACCAACCGGAGTTGTCTAATCGCGTCGGCAAATCACATGAAGTTTGGGGCTGATCCTCCCAAATAATCACGGCACCTTGATCAATGTTGGCGCCGCTAACGTGCAGGCGAAACGATGCTCTAGGAACATCGGGCGTCGGGCCACCAGGGTTCGGGTCATCATCGACATCGAATTGTGACACGGTGAGGTAGTCGATTCGAGGCGCAGTCCGCAGCTTCATCGATCGAGGAACCACATCAAATGACGCGACGGCACCAGCACAATTCTTGATGCTGCCGCCAAACTGCTCTTCTGCAAAACATTGGACGCGCACACTTCGGCCAATCTTCATGGAGCGAACGCGAAAAGCATCGAATTGGGCAATGTCCATGCTGTCGAGGCTCTGGCAATCGGCGGGAAATTGACGTACTAAGCCGGTGAAGTTCTCCCCCGAAAACGCCCATGCTCCGGCCGGAGGCGATAGATCGTGGTTGATATCGATTGACCGAACCGGCCAACCGTTGGACAAACATGCCAACAGAAACGAATCATGGAAGTCGACATCGCCAGCCAGCAAATTTAATTCCGCGTCGTGATCGCCATCACTGTTCAATACAGTGGTTTCATAATGTGCGTACAGCTTGGCGACATCCGCCCTGGATGTGCCTTCGGTGAGTGCCTGCTTGTAGCCAACTTCGACAATCGCCGGCGGACGACACCCCAAGGCGACAAACAAAATGGACAAGAGCGTGAACGCGAGACGCCGTGAAGGCGATCGACGGTGCATGTGGAAAGCCCTACGGTGTGCATGGGATGTCCAATTGGAGTCTCCCCGACCTATTTCACCGAACA
This sequence comes from Pirellulaceae bacterium, assembly GCA_013002105.1. The sequence continues at coordinate 23,926 of JABDKS010000706.1, forward strand.
GGGTAACCGATCGAATACACCCATGCATCGATCCACGCTGATTTGGAATACATTGGCTGCTGACGAAAGACAAAGTTCGCTGGCATAGGGACATATGACTGGAGGCCTCTACGTTGCGGCCAGCCAGGTTCGGCCTGGTCGCCGGATACCGATGTTCAGTACCGCCAGGCTTAACGCATTGTTACGACCCGCCTAATTCGACAACCCGCCTGATTGACGCTTGATCACCCGCCTATGCTGACGTTCGACATGTCTGACGATAAAAAAATCCGCATGCACAAGTCGAATACGATGAAACACCTGGCAACTTCTGCGCTCGCGAGTCGGCAGCGATGAATCTATTCGTGGTTGGATGGAATGTTGATCAAGAACTCGCCGGCATTGCGATTAAGCAGTTGGCGGCGATGATCGATATCTTCCCGCAACTAGATCCCGACACACTTTGGCAGTCTCACACCGGAAAGACTTACGCGGCTAGCTTGCGTACAGCGGATGCAGCTGCGTCTCCGCGTCGATACGTTTGGCAAGATGACAACTCCGTGACTCTGTACGAAGGCGCGCTGGTCGATCGCACAAACGCGTTTGCGGCTCACGACGCAAAAGAATTGAGCGAAAATTGGCAACAGTTGCCCGAGCAATTGGAGGGGCAATTTGTGCTCGCCCGCACTACTTCAGCAAATTTGCAATCGCAATCGTTGGAGATCGTGACCGACCCGATGGGCGTCGATCAGGTCTATTGTCATCGACAAGATGATCGCTGGTTGATCAGCAATAGTGTCGAACTGATTAGCAACATCACGGGCGCGAAATCACTTGACCCGCTGGGACTCAACTTGTTTTTGACGCTCGGGTGGGCGGGTTCGAATCGTACCCTGAGAAAAGAAATTCATGCCATTCCTGGCGGTCAACACTGGATCTGGACGGATCACGACCGCCGACCGACTCAGCGAACCTATTTCGGACGGGCCGATCTATTGTTGCCGCAGAAAAGAGGGCTCAGCCGTTGTGAGGTAGATTCCTTGGCATCCGAAATGGTCCAGACATGTCGGCTCATGGCACAAAACTATGCACCGATCAAATGTGCCATCACAGGCGGGCGCGATTCACGGCTGATCACCGCATTGTTGATCGACGCGAAAGTCGAGGCGGAATACTACACCAGCGGCACTCAAACAAGCCAAGATGTGGTGATTGGCCGGGAGATTGCTCGTCGTTTTGGTCTGAACCATCGTGTTCAGAATCGGACTGCGCAAGAATTGGTCGATCGCTGGGACGAATCAAGTCGACGTCTAATTCAACAAGTCGCCGGACTAGTCAGTCTCTGGCAAGTCGCCGACGTGATGCATCAGCCGGCAACCATCGATCGACTGGGCTTTCATTTTACCGGACACGGCGGTGAAATCGCCAAGGGATCCTACAGTCGACCCGAAATGTTTTTAGGTAACTTTGGACGTGACGACATGCTCGTGTACCTTCGAAAGTTTCTTGTTGGCAACCACCATGGAATTTTGCTTGGTCGTGCCGTCGATCTGGTCAATGACTACGTTAACAACTTTCACCGCAATGCGATCGGCGACGGTTTCGCGCCGTTAGATATTCCGGACCTCTTTTACATCGAAGAGCGGTGTAAGCGTTGGCAGACGGCGCAGGGTCGCAAAAACCGATCGATTGGTGACCGGTTTTCGCCATCGTTCATGCGTTGCTTTGTCCAAGCCGCATACAGATTGCCACCTGCAGCACGCTGCGGCTACTTGCTGCATCGGCGACTGATTCAGCATGTCAATCCAGATCTTTATCGCGTGAGGTTTGCCAGCGGTTCCTGGCCATCGATGCACCCTCGAATCAACAACTTAAGAACACGATCACAAAGAATTCAAAATCACATGGGAAAACGCCTAAGGCGATCTGTCAGCACCAACGGCAACCCCGCCACGGTTGATCCCCGACTCGCGTTTCTGCAACAGCGATGCAAATCAATCCGCCAGGTTTGCCTGGACGGGAGCGACGCAATGATTTGGGAGTTTGTGAATCGGCCGATGTTTGAACGAATTACCGCGAGTCCAGCCACGATCCACAAGCAAGGCGTTCGATTGTCAAAGTTGTACGACATCGTCACCGCTTGCCTGTACAGCGGCAATCACTGAACCGATGACGGCCTTGGGCAAGCAACAGTCGAAAACGCGACCCACATGCGTTTCAAACGCGGCGGTCTGGGCCGAGTATCAAGCCGTGTGGAATTATCGAAACCGGAAAATACTTTTTAGTACGCGCGTGGCACGCCCCACAAGCGAAATGGGATCAGCATCGATCCGCGAGCTGGCAGTGGCACCGGTCATCATCGGCAGATCAGTGGGATCCAATTCAACACGCACCACGTAGGAAGTCGACGGCGGCTGCTGACGCTCGACGGCACCAGGATCATCGCGTCGCTGCGCATATTCGGCGGGCATCCAGTTCGATCTTGATATGTCGACCACACTGCCCACAAATGCGACCGAGGGCTGCGATTCGAGGACAAAATGAACCGAACTTCCTATGTGAATTCTTTGCACGTCCACTTGGTTCAATGTGATCTCGGCGTCCCAGTCATCACTGGTCGCGACACTCATTAATTCTGTGCCGGATTCCAAATAGCAATTCTGGTTTTCCGGATCGGTTGGATAACCTGACCAACTGATCAAACGGTGCTCGGCTTGTTCGGCATCCGCCGGTTGGATCTGACGGCGGGGGGCTGCAATCAACCGTCCCGCGGCGGGTGCGCGCAGCAGCAACGCATTCTTTCGCGCCTCTCGTGTCTCAAACTGCTTCTTCAAATCCTCGAGCAAGGATTCGGCTGCTGGCAACTCATTGGCCGCTTCGGGATACTCAAATTGGCTTCGACGAATTGATTCGACAACTTGCTGCTGTGTTTCCAATCGCCCCTTCGCCTGCAGGTACCGCAATTGAACATCACGGTTCACTAGCTGCGCCACGGCGTCGCCTTGCTTGACGTAGCTCCCCAGCGGCATCATCACTTCACTCAATCGTCCGGGCGACGTGATGTAAACGGGGCTTTCGCCACGCGGAACAATACGTGCTGGCGAGAATACTCCTGCCGGTAGCGGCCAACAGGCCATGCCAACCAACGCCGCCAAACAAACCATCGAAATCACAATTCGTTTCATTCGAATCAACCTCCGTCGACCCGGGTTGCGCAAAAATCGCACCGGCGCCCGTAGTAAAGTTACCGTCAACCCGATCGCAGCAAACACGCACAGCAGGCGTCCAAGCGATTCGAGACCATAAGGTCGCAGGATCAACGAGACGAACCATAGTATCAGCAGCGTCAGTCCCCAGCGGTACACAAAAGCTGCGATCGCATATACAAACAGCCAAAAACGGCTTGCACCTTGAACTGGATCAGGATCCTGTTCATCGACGCCAAAAAACAATCGAGCAGAACTGGCCGCTAGTAGCCGACGCGACTTCTCGCCAAGATTCGGGACGTCGCAAAGATCCGACAAGACATAATAGCCGTCGTATCGCAACAATGGATTGGCATTGAACATGACCGTGCTGACGCTGCAGACCAGCATGACGTTCATTGCGATCGAATGCGTCAATCCGGGCGCAGTCCATGCCCAAACAAATGTTGCAATCGCTGCCAATAAAACTTCGGTCGCGATCCCTGCCGCACCGACCGCCGCACGTTGCCAACGACTGGGCAGCATCCACGAATCGGTCGTATCACAGTAAAGTGCCGGCGTGAAAACGAGTAACATCGGGCCAATCTGATGACATTCGCCTCCAAAATGTTTGCACGTGAATGCGTGCCCGAGTTCGTGCAAAACCTTTGTCACCCCGATCACGCCTGCGAGAATCAGGATCGCGTCCAATCGCAGCCACTCGCTGATCCGCGGGAATTCGCTCGCGAATCGCGTCGATTCCGTTACGAATGTTCCAGCGGCAAAGACACAGACCAATGCGGCAAAAAGCATCCCAAATGGACTCAGCAGCGGTCGAACCAGGGGATACAGCCAACGCATCAGCGGTTCGGGATCAACGCCAGGAAAGCGAATGAACAAAATCCCACTGATGTGCTGCACCCAGCGATCGAACCGCTCCTTGCGACGTCGTTCGGACAGCCGATCGCCTTGCAAGGACGCATCCGATAACGTCAATCCGCTCTGGTGAAAACGAAAGAGTAATTGATTGAGCTGCGCCTGCGTGACTCGCATGGGAGCAAACCGAGATTCGTACGCAAGTCGAATCTGCTCGAGTGATTGTCGACCATCGAGTTGTCCTAGTACAAAAAACTCGTCGGGCCGCA